>JALZGN010000245.1 GCA_030861005.1 Actinomycetota bacterium | reverse complement strand
CGAGTACGTCGTGTGATTCGTGATCGTCACGAACCGGCTTCCCACCTCGGCGCGCTCCTCCATTGCGCGACGGCGGTCCCCCATCGGAAGCGAGTACCACTCCCGCTTCTTCACGAACGGGTAGACGACGAGATACGGCGCGCCGCGAGGGATGACGCGGCGCGGCGGGCGGTCCGGGTCGCGCTCGAAGTACTTGGACGGGCGGGCGGCCGCGAGGTACGAGTAGGGCGTCTCGAGGTACGCGGCGAGCGGGGTCGAGTTGAGGTCGGCCGCGAGCTCGCCCAGGTCCTGAAACCGATCCGTGAGCTTCCAGAACATGAACTCGGCGTCGGGGCGGACGCCGACCAGGCTGTAGGTTCGCAACTCCATCCGCTCCGCCCACTCGTCGACGACGTCCGCAAACGCCTCCTTGCCCGCGGTGCGTTCCTCGACCGGGAGTCGCCTCCACTCGCGGTCGACGCGGTAGAGCGTGTACGCGACGTACTGTGCGGACTCGTGCTCGGCGGACACGTCGAGGATCGTATCCGCCCGGTCACGGAGCCTTGACGCTCGGCGCGCGCCGCACGAACCGGCGCGTCCTACCGTGGAGGTCGGGCGCGCGCGCCGGCGGGCAGGCGGGCGCGCCCCGTTTGTTCGCCACTCCCCCGGGGAGTCGCGCCAGGAGCTGGAGGGCGACGAGCCCGAACGGCGCCATGCGGTAGGCGTTTGCGCGCGCGGGCGTCGTTCGGCAGGCTGCCCCTCGATGGTTCCCGAGGCCCGGTTGGCGCGGACGGAGAACGGCCTCGTCCCGGGGGGTGACGGCTGGTTTGTCCTGAACGCGCGCGAGGCCCGTTGGCGCCACGCGCCCGGGCGAGGGGCCTACTGCATCTTCGAGGGCGAGCCGGAGTTCTCGCAGCTCGGGATCCATCTCGTCAGCCTGGCACCCGGCGAGCCGATGGCGATGTACCACTGGGAGGCCGATCAGGAGGACTTCCTCGTGCTCGCCGGCGAGGCGCTCCTCGTCGTCGAGGGCGAGGAGCGCCCGCTTCGGCAATGGGACCTCGCGCACTGCCCCGCCGGAACGAAGCACGTCATCGTCGGGGCGGGAGACGCGCCCTGCCTCGTGCTGGCCGTCGGGGCGCGGGACCGCTCGACCGGGCGCGATTGGGGCGGCTACACGGTGGACGAGGCCGCGCGTCGCCACGGGGCGAGCGTCGAGCGGGAGACGCCGGACCCGGACGAGGCCTACGCACGCCTCCCGAAGCGCGAGCCGACCCGGTACCGGGAGGGCTGGCTTCCGGAGTAGCGCCGTCCGGGCCGCCCTCGCCTGGGCCGCTCTCGCCGAAGCGATCACGACCGGTCACGGGTTCGCCCGACCCGGCTCGGCTCGTGTTACGGGAAAAACACGCCGCCCTGCTCCTGGCCGTCGCGCTCGCCGGGCGGCCGGCCTCGGCGGCCGCTCTCCGCGCGACGGCGCGGCTTCGCGACGGCAAGCGCTACACGGCGGTCGCCCGCGGCCTCCTCGGAACGGGCACGGCAGAGCTCGCCCTGAGGCGCGACATCCGGCCTGCTCGCCCGGGGAGGGCGGCACTTCGCGCTCGGGACTGTCGAGGCCGAGGGGCGGCCGTTCCGCGTCGCGCTCCTTACCGATGCTAGGGCCCCCGCCGCTTCCGCGTCGCGCCCGCGCTCGCGGGGTAAGGCACCAAACGAGGAAGCGGGGGGACCCGCCCTCGCCCACTCGGACCTCGTTCGGTGACGACGGACGCAAGAATCGACCTGCTCGCACGGCTCATTCGTCAACACCAGCCGTGCGTCGCGCTAACGGGTGCCGGCGTCTCGACGGAGAGCGGCATCCCGGACTTTCGGTCCCCGACCGGGATCTGGGCGAGCTTCGACCCGCGGGAGTACGCGACCGTCGCCGCCTTCCGCCGCGATCCCGAGAAGGTATGGCGCTTCTACGCCCCGCGCTTCACGATGTTGATCGAGGCCGAGCCGAACCGCGGGCACGGGGCGCTCGCGGAACTCGAGGGGGTCGAGCTCCTGCGCGCCGTCGTCACGCAAAACATCGATCTCCTCCACGAGCGGGCCGGAAGCCGCGAGCTCGTCGAGGTCCACGGCTCCATCCGGACGTCGTCCTGCCCGAGCTGCGGCGCGCGCTACCCGCTCGCCGACGTCGTGCGGCTGATCGAGGCCGGCGCCGGCGTGCCGCGCTGCCGGGCGTGCGGGATCGTGCTCAAGCCCGACGTCGTCTTCTTCGACGAGCTCCTCCCCGAGGAGGCGATCGACCGCGCCTTCGCGCTCGCCGCCGAGGCGCGCCTCCTCCTGGTCGTCGGGTCGTCCCTCGAGGTCTACCCGGTCGCCGGCCTTCCACAGGAGACCCTCGACGCGGGCGGCAAGGTCGCGGTGGTGAACCGCGGCCCGACCTGGGTCGACGCGCGAGCAGCTCTCACGATCGACGGAGGCGCAGGCGACGTCCTCGAGGCGACCGTCGCCGAGCTCCGCGAGGGGTAACGCGTGCCCAGGGGGGCGACCTCCCGCCCCTACACTGGGAGCGCCATGACAACGGCGGTCGACTCGCGCTCGGAGCGGATCGAGGCGCAGCTCAAGAGCGTTCCGCCAAAGCCGGGCGTCTACCTCTTTCGCGGGGCGGGCGACGCGGTCGTCTACGTGGGGAAGGCCAAGTCGCTTCGCTCGCGCGTCCGCTCGTACTTTCGGGGCGGCGACGCGCGCCGCGGCCTCGAGCAGCTCGCCGAGCGCGTCGAACGGATCGAGGTCATCGTGACGCGGGGCGAGACCGAGGCGCTGCACCTCGAGCAGAACCTGATCAGGCGCCACCGTCCGCCCTTCAACGTGCGCCTTCGCGACGACAAGTCGTACCCGTACATCGCCGTCACGGTCGAGGACGAGTACCCGCGCGTCATGTTCACGCGCGAGCGTCACCGCCGCGGAGTCGTCTACTTCGGCCCGTACGCGAACGCGAAGAAGGTCCGCGAGACGCTCGACGTCCTGAACCGCGTCTTCCCGTACCGCCCGTGCGAGGGTCCGCGCCCGGGGCGCCACTCCGGAATCCCGTGCCTCGACTACCACATCGAGCGCTGTCTCGCCCCGTGCGTCCGCTACGTCTCGCCGGAGGGCTACCGCGCGATCGTGGACGGCGTCATCGAGTTTCTCTCCGGCGAGACGCGGCCGATCATCCGCGAGCTGGAGGCGAAGATGCACGCCGCGGCGGAGGCGCAGCGGTTCGAGGAAGCGGCCCGCTACCGCAACCGTCTCTTCGCCGTCCGCCACCTGGCGGAACGCCAGGCCGCGGACAAGCGCGCGATTGGGACCGTGGACGTGATCGGGATCGCGACGAACGGCGATCGCGCCGCCGTCCAGGTGTTTCCGCTCCGTGGCGGGCGCCTGGTCGACCGCCACTCGTTCCATCTCGAGAACGTCGCCGGCCAGGACGTAGCGACGCTGCTCGAGGCGTTCTGTCTCGAGTACTACGGGAGCGCGCCCGCCGTCCCGCCCGAGATCGTGATCCCGGCCGAGGCGGGGGAGAGCGAGGCGCTCGCGAACTTTCTCACCGAGCTGCGCGGGTCGAGCGTCGAGGTGCGACCGGCGCGGCGCGGCGAGAAGCGGCGGCTCCAAGAGCTCGCGACCCAGAACGCCGAGCTCGCCCTCGACCAGGACGCGGCTGAGAGCGAACGGAAGCGGATCCGGCGGGTCGAGGCGCTGGAGGAGCTTCGCGAGGGGCTGAATCTCGAGAGCCTGCCGGTCCGGATCGAGTGCTTCGACATCTCGAACATCCAGGAGCAGGCGCCCGTCGGCTCGATGGTCGTCTTCCAGGACGCCGTTCCGAAGAAGGCGCACTACCGCAAGTTCGGCATCCGCCGGCAAGGGGGGCAGGACGACTTCGCGATGATGGCCGAGGTCGTCTCGCGGCGCTTCGCCCGCGCTCGCTCGATCACCGCCGAGGAGTACGACGAGGGCTTCGCCGCCGTCCCGAACCTCGTCGTCGTCGACGGCGGAAAAGGTCAGCTGGCGGCGGCGCTCGCGGCCATGCAGGAGTACGACCTCCCACGGGTCGCCGTCATCGCGCTCGCGAAGCGCGCGGAAGAGGTTTTCCTCCCCGGACGTTCGGACGGGATCCGACTCGACCCGGCCTCGCCGGGCCTCCAGCTCCTGCAGCGGATCCGTGACGAGGCGCACCGCTTCGCACTCGGCTTCCACCGGCAAAGGCGCGACGCGCAGGCGCGCGAATCGATCCTCGACGCGCTACCCGGCGTCGGTCCTTCCCGAAAGCGGGCGCTCCTGCAGCACTTCGGGTCGCCGGAACGGCTTCTCGCCGCCTCGCCCGAGGAGCTCGAGGGCGTCCCGGGCGTCCCCGCGAAGACCGGCCGCGAGATCTACGCGGCTCTCCACAAGGCCGGCCGCGCCTGAGGCAGTAGGATCCGGCAGTCGACCACGTAAGGAGGGAGAGCCATGGCGGTGCAGCCGATTCCCGAGGGGTACCACAGCGTCACGCCGTCGCTCGCGCTCGACGACGCGACGGCGGCGATCGAGTTCTACAAGCAGGCGTTCGGCGCCACCGAGCGGATGCGCATGGCCGCTCCCGACGGCCGCGTCGGCCACGCCGAGCTCGAGATCGGAGACTCGCTCCTCATGCTCTCCGACACGTTCGAGCAGTCGACCGTGCGCTCGCCGAGGGAGCTCGGGGGCACGACCAGCAGCGTCTTCCTCTACGTCGAGGACGTCGATGCGGTGGTCGAGCGCGCCGTCGAAGCCGGCGCAACCGTGACGATGCAGGTCGAGGACATGTTCTGGGGCGACCGGTTTGGCTCGATCCAGGACCCGTTCGGGCACTCCTGGGCGATCGCGACACACAAGGAGGACCTGACCGAGGAGGAGATGCGCGCCCGTGCCGAGCAGGCGATGGCGAGCATGACCTAGCGCCCTGGCGGCCGGTAGCCGCCCTCTAGCCCTGCGAGAGGAGCCAGAGGCCGCGCCGACCGTGTAGGCGACCATTAGGGCGAGGAGCGGGTACTGCGTTCGCAGCCCGAGCCCCGGGGAGCCCGGAAAGAGGGCGAGCGCCCGGTCGTGCGCGAGGACGAGCGCGAGAACGTGCCCGGCGCACCAGGGTCGAGACCTGGACGTACCAGATCACGTTCGGCGTCAGAAGGAACGGGTTCGGTCGGGAAGCAGCGCCGCCGAAGAGGTTCCAGTCCCACCCGAACGGGTCGGACGCAAGCGGCCAGGCGCGCTGGCCCTCGGTGACGAAGAGCGAGAAGTAGTGGGCGAGCGCGTAGACGAACGCGATCGGGACGAGGCTCCAGGCGAATGAGCCGGCGAGGTCCGGTCGTCCGCCCACGAGCAGGCGAGCGACCTCGACGGCGAGGAGGTAGACGGCCGCGACCGCGACGACGCCCCCGACGAGGAGGACCTCCTCCCCCTGTTCGACCCCGAAGCGGGCGAGGCTCGTCGGCCCGCCTGCCGGCACCGTCACCCGGAGCTCCCGGGCTCGGGGGCGGGCGGGGGAGCGCTCGTCGCGCCCGCCTCCGTCTCGGAGCCCCGTCTCGCCACTTGTCCCCGCCGCCGCCGTCGTCTCTCTCGTCGGGGCGGCCTCGTCGCGCTCGTCGTCTCCGCCGCGAAGGACGAGGAAGAGCACGACCGCGAGCACGACGGCCGCCGCGAGGCCGGCTCGCGGGAGCTTGCTCACGCGGGCGATTATGTCGAGCCCGCCCCGGCCGCCCGTCGCTCGGGCGGCCGGGAAGGCAAGTAACAGTCTGTTACTTGCTTCGCTACGTGTGCTCGGTCACCTCGTAGATCTCGTCGGCGACGAGGCCGTGCGCCTCCCGGTGGACGGTCTCGGCCGCCTCGGCGCTCGGCGCCTCCGCCAGGCAGAAGATCTTCCCTGCCTTCTCGTCCACCCAGTACTTGAGGTAGCGGACCCCGTGCTTGTCCTGGGTCGCGAGATCGGCCGCATGCGCCTTCGCGACGTCCTCCTCGGTCGCACCTTCCACGTTGTGCACGTCCATGAAGAGAGGCACCTGAACCTCCTGCTCGCTGTTCGGGCGATCCTAAAGCTCGGTGGCGCGGGAAGCGAGGGCCGCCGAGGCGCTACGGGCGGTCGGGGGGGCCGGAGCCGTCACCCGAGGCGTCGGGCGTCATGAACGGGTAGCGATAGTCCCGCGGAGGGATGAACGTCTCCTTGATCGTGCGCGGACTCACCCAGCGGATCAGGTTCCACATCGAGCCCGCCTTGTCGTTCGTCCCCGATGCGCGCGAGCCCCCGAAGGGCTGCTGCCCGACGACCGCCCCGGTCGGCTTGTCGTTCACGTAGAAGTTCCCGGCCGCGTAGCGGAGCGCCTCCTCCGCCTCGATCACCGCCTCGCGTTCTTCGGCGAACACCGCCCCGGTGAGCCCGTAGGGCGCCGTCTCGTCGATCAGCTCGAGCGTTCGCTCCCACTCGCGCTCGGGATAGACGTACGCGGTGACGATCGGCCCGAAGAGCTCGTCGCGCATCAGTCGGAAGTGGGGGTCGCGCGTCTCGATCACGGTCGGCTCGATGAAGTACCCCTCCGAGTCGTCGACGCCCCCGCCGACGACGATCTCCGTCTCCGGATGCGAGCGTGCCTCGTCGATCGCGGCGCTCTGTCCTTCGAGCGCCTTGGCGTCGATGACGGCGCCCATGAAGTTCTGGAAGTCGGCGACGTCGCCCATGCGGATCTCCGAGACTTCCTCGGCGAGCCGGTCACGAAGCTGCGGCCACAAGTTCGACGGCGCGTAGATGCGGGAGGCAGCGGAGCACTTCTGGCCCTGGTACTCGAACGAGCCACGGATGATCGCCGTCGCGACCGCGTCCGCGTCGGCGGAGGGATGGGCGACGATGAAGTCCTTTCCGCCCGTCTCGCCGACGATCCGCGGGTAGTTGTAGTAGCGGTCGATGTTCTCGCCGATCGTCCTCCACATTCCCTGGAAGACGGGCGTCGAGCCGGTGAAATGGACACCCGCGAGCCTCGGGCTCGCGAGCGCGGCGTCGCCGATCTCGGCCCCCGACCCGTACACGAGGTTCACAACGCCGGGCGGAAGGCCCGCCTCCTCGAGGAGGCGCATGACGTAGTAGGCGGAGAGCATCGCCGTCGTCGCCGGCTTCCAGACGACGGTGTTCCCCATCATCGCGACCGAGGAGGGGAGGTTGCCCCCGATCGCGGTGAAGTTGAACGGCGTCACCGCGAAGACGAAGCCCTCGAGCGGCCGGTACTCCATCCGGTTCCAGACGCCGGGCGACGAGGTCGGCTGCTCCTCGTAGATCCGATGCATGAAGGCGACGTTGAAGCGGAAGAAGTCGGTCAGCTCGCAGCCGGCGTCGATCTCCGCCTGGTGCGCCGTCTTCGACTGCCCGAGCATCGTCGCCGCGTTCAGCGTGTCCCGCCACGGTCCGGCGAGGAGCTCGGCGGCGCGGAGGAAGACCGCTGCCCGCTCCTCCCAGGGAACCCGGTGCCAGTCCTCCCAGGCGTCGCCGGCCGCCGCGATCGCGCGCTCGACCTCGGCGGGACCGCCCTGGTGGACATCGGCGAGGACGTGCTCCTTGCGGTGCGGCATGACGGCCTCGCGGGTCGTCCCCGTCCGGACGTCCTCCCCGCCGATGACACATGGGATCTCGACCCGCTCGCGCATCATCGCCTCGAGCCGCCGCTTGAGGCTCTCGCGGTTCGGCGAGCCGGGCTCGTAGCCGCGAACGGGCTCGTTCACCGGCGGAGGCGGGCGGAAGATCCCCGGCACGCTCATCGGGGGCATTCTATGAACGTGCGGGTGATCGCGTACGAGGTCAACGGCTGGGGCGTCGGCGAGCTCTGGCTCGACGGCGACGTCCTCGTCGCTCACGAGCTGCCGTCGGCCCGCGCTCCCGGCCGGGCGAGCGATGCGCCGCCGCTCCGCGACCGGCTCGTCGCCTACTTTCGCGGCGAGCGGGACGACTTCAGCGACGTCGAGCTCGATCTGGACGGCTCGAGCGCGTTTCAGCGCGCCGTCGTCGCCGCTCTTCGCGCCGTCCCCTACGGCGAAACCGTCACGTACGGAGAGCTGGCGGCGCTCGCGGGCCACCCGAATGCGCACCGCGCGGCCGGGACCGTGTGCGCGCGAAATCGCTTCCCGATCGTCGTACCGTGCCACCGCGTCGTCGCCGCCGACTCGCTCGGCCCCTACGGCCAACTCGGGAGGGAGTACAAACGGCGGCTGCTCGAGCTCGAGGCTCGATGAGCCTCTCGGAGGATGTTCGGAGCGAGCTCGCGACGATTCGACCCGCGAAGGCGTGCTGCAGGCTCGCCGAGCTCTCGGCGCTTGTCCGGACGGCGGGGAGCGCCCACCTTCGCGGTCACGGGCGAGTCGCCGTCCATCTGGACGTCGCGACCGGTCGCGTGGCGAGGCGGGCGTTCGCGCTCCTCAGAGCCTACGGCGCCCGGTGCCAGATCCGAGCGTACCGGCGACGCGCCTTCGACGGCGCGACCCGGTTCCAGCTCCACGTGGGGGACGACGACGCTCCGGCGGTGAGCGCTCTCACGGAGGCGGGAATTCTCGATCCCCGCCGCCAGCCGCTCGCGCTCCCGCCTACCCGGGTCGTCGGCCGCTCGTGCTGCCGTGCGTCGTACCTGCGGGGAGCGCTCCTCGCCGCCGGATCGGTGTCCGGCCTACGCTCGCCGCAGCTCGAGATCCGGACGGCGAGCGCGGAGGCGGCGCGCTTCCTCGCCCACGTCGCGCAGGCGGAGCGAGTCCGGCTCGGGGTCGCGGAACGCCGAGGCCACGCGCTCGCCTACGCGAGGGGAAGGGAGACGATCTTCGACCTCCTCGCGCTCGTCGGCGCTCACGAGGCGGCGCTCGTCTTCGGCGAGCGCGCGGTCCTCGCCGCGGCACGGGCGCGCGCGAACCGCCTCGCGAACGCCGACCGCGCCAACATCGGGCGGACGAGCCGCGCGGCCGAGGCGCAGGTCCGAGCTGTCGAGCGCCTGCGCGTCGCCGGCCAGCTGGACGAGATGTCGCCCGAGCTTCGCGCGCTCGCCGAGCTTCGCGTACGCCATCCGACGCTCTCGCTTCGCGAGCTCGCCCTCCGGTCCCGTCCGCCCGCCACGAAGGCGGCGATGCAGCGTCGACTCGCCAAGCTTCGGCACCTCGCGGACGCCTAGCGACAATCGGCGGACAGCGGCCGGACACCGCCGTACGCTCGCCCTGGATGGCGAAGGGAACCTCCGAAGCAGCGCGCAGGCCGCTCGACGGGCCGCCGGCCGCCGTCACGTTCGTGGTCACGACGGGCACGGGATCAATGGACCTCTACGCCCAGAAGCTCGCCGAGCGTCTCCCGGTCCCGACGCTCACGCTCGACGCGTTCGACCGCACCGGAGACCTCTTCGGGAGCGCGCTCGTCAGCAGGGCGTCGCTTCGCCAGATCGTCCGAGACGCCGCGATCGTGAGGCGCCTTCGAGGCGCGGAGGCGCCCCTCCACCTGCCCAACCACCACCTGAGTCGCTACGGCCCCCTCGTGGGGCAACCGTACGTCGTCACGGTTCACGACCTGATCCGCTACTTCGACCTGACCCGCGAAGAGCCGCTGATCCATCGTCCCAATCGCCGTGATCGGCTCTACCTCGGGCTGGACGTCGGGGGGATCCGGCGAGCGGAAGCGGTGATCGCGCCCTCGGAGGCGACGAAGAGCGACCTCGTCCGCCACCTTGGCTTTCCCGACGAGCGGATCGCGGTCGTCTACGAGGGCGTCGACCACGACGTCTTCCAGCCGTCGGCGCGACGCGTAGCTCCCTCGCCGTACGTCCTCGTCGTCGGTTCGGAGCATCCGCGGAAGAACGTCGCGACGATCTTCCGCGCGCTCGCCAGGCTCAAGCGCGAGCCGCGGTTCGCGAGCCTGAAGCTCGTGAAGGTCGGTGCGCCCGGGGGTAGCGAGGCACCGTTTCGCGCGCAGACCCTCGCCGGGCTCCGGGCGTCAGCGCTTGCGGCCGAGGACGTCGTCTTCGTCGGCCACGCGACCGCGCACGAGCTTGCCGCCTACTACGCCGGCGCCGCCTGCTTCCTCTTTCCGTCGCTCTACGAGGGCTTCGGTCTCCCGTCCCTCGAGGCGATGGCGTGCGGCTGTCCCGTCGTCGTCTCCGATACGCCCGCGCTCCGGGAGATCGCGGGCGAGGCCGCGTGCGTCGTCCCCGCGACCGACGACCGAGCGCTCGCGGAGGCGATCGCGGCCGTCGTGACCGACGAGAGCGTCGCTCGCGACCTCCGCTCGCGGGGGCTCGCGCATGCTCGCCGTTTCTCGTGGGAGCGGGCGGCGCAGGACACGTTCCGCGTCTACGAGCGGCTCCTGTAGGGACGAGCGGTGTGACTCGTGGGCGCAGGCTCTCCGCCGACGAGCGCCGTTCCGCAAATCGCTCCCGTGGCACGCCCGCGGACAGGAGAACGAGCGGGCCGGAGGGGAAGCTCCGAGGACGACCTCCCCCTCCGGTTTCAACCGCGCTCCGGACCTTTGGCGTCGGACGGGGTCTGAATCCAACACCGGACGAGCGCGGACCCGCTCGGAGCCAGTATGACTGATCCGGCGAGCGGATCAAGGCGAAATCGTGCGAAGTCTCGAAATCGGCCCGATACACTCGCGCCGTCGAGCTACGAGGAGGAGCCGGTGAGCGTGCGGGTAGGTATCAACGGGTTCGGACGCATCGGAAGAAACTTCTTCCGGGCGGCGCAGAGGCGCGGGGCGGACCTCGACATCGTCGCCGTCAACGACATCGGCGACGCGAAGACGATGGCGCACCTCCTCAAGTACGACTCCGTGCTCGGCCCGCTCGACGCCGACGTGGCGGCCGTCGACGGCGGCATCCGGGTCGACGAGACGGAGCTCCGGCTCCTGAACGAGAAGGATCCGACCGCGCTCCCGTGGCGCGACCTCGACGTCGAGATCGTCGTCGAGTCGACCGGCCTCTTCACGAAGCGCGAGCAGGCGCAGGCCCACCTCGAGAGCGGCGCCGAGAAGGTCGTGATCTCGGCGCCGGCGAGCGACCCCGACGTGACGATCGTGCTCGGGGTGAACGAGGACGAGTACGACCCGCGCGAGCATCGAATCGTCTCGAACGCCTCCTGCACGACGAACTGCGTGGCGCCGATGGCGAAGATCCTGCACGACGCGTTCACGATCGAGCAGGGGTTCATGACCACGGTGCACGCGTACACGAACGACCAGCGGATCCTCGACCTCCCGCACAAGGACCTGCGGCGGGCGCGAGCCGCGGCCATCAACGTCATTCCCACGTCGACGGGCGCCGCGCGTGCGATCGGCCTCGTCCTCCCCGATCTCCAGGGGAAGGTGGACGGAATCTCGCTGCGAGCGCCCGTTCCCGACGGCTCCATCGTCGACCTCGTCGCCCGCGTCGCGCGTGAGACGAGCGCCGAGGAAGTGACGGAGGCTTTTCGTGCCGCCGCCGCTACGGGACCGCTCGAGGGGATCCTCCGCTTTTCCGACGAGCCCCTCGTCTCACAGGATGTCGTCGGCTCGCCCTACTCGTGCGTCTTCGACAGCGAGCTCACGATGGTGAACGGCTCGCTCGTGAAGGTGTTCGGATGGTACGACAACGAGTGGGGCTACAGCTGCCGGCTCGTCGACCTCGTCGAGCGGATGGCGCGCACCCTCTCTCCCGCCGCTGTGGGTGCATAGACCGCGGTCGGTCCGCGCCGCCGACGTCGCGGGCAAACGCGTCCTCGTCCGCGTCGACTTCAACGTCCCTCTCGAGAACGGCCGCGTCGTCGACGACACGCGGATCCGGGCGGCGCTGCCGACACTCCGGCTCCTCCTCGAGCACGGAGCCCGCGAGGTCGTTCTCTGCTCGCACCTCGGCCGGCCCGACGGTCCCGATCCGGCTTACTCGCTCGCACCGGCCGAGGACAAGCTCCGATTCCTCTTCCCGGACGGGAGGATCCAGGTTCTCGAGAACACGCGCTTCCATCCCGGCGAGCTGGAGAACGACCCCGGCTTCGCCCGCGAGCTCGCGTCGCACGGCGACGTCTACGTGAACGACGCGTTCGGCTCGGCGCACCGCGCGCACGCCTCGACCGAGGGCGTCGCGCACCTCCTTCCCGCCTACGCGGGGCTCCTGCTCGAACGCGAGCTCGATGAGCTCGCTCGCCTCCTCGCCGGCCCGGAGCGGCCGTTCGTCGCCATCGTGGGCGGCGCCAAGGTCGAGGACAAGCTGGGCGTCCTGCGCTCGCTCGCCGAGCGCGCCGACGCGCTCCTCGTCGGCGGGAAGATGGCGGAGGAGCTCCGGGCCGACGGCTCGGGCGAGCTCGCCGCCGAGGTCCCGGTCGACGTCGTTGCGGCGGAGACGTTCGAGCCGGACGCCGACTCCAGGATCGTTCCCTCCAGTGGCGTCCCGGAGGGCTGGCTCGGGCTCGACATCGGGCCGCGCACGCGGCGGGCGTTCGCGGAGCGGATCGACGACGCGCGAACGGTGTTCTGGAACGGTCCCATGGGCGTCTTCGAGTGGCCGCGCTTCGCGGCGGGAACAAGAGCAGTTGCCGAGGCCGTGGCGGCGGCCGACGCGCACACCGTGGTCGGGGGCGGCGACTCGGTCCGCGCGGTCCAGGAGCTCGGCGTCGCCGATCGGATCGACTGGGTCTCGACGGGCGGCGGCGCGTCGCTCGAGCTTCTCGAAGGCAAGGATCTCCCGGGCGTCGTCGCGATCCCGGAAGCCTGAGCGTGCTGATCGCCGGAAACTGGAAGATGTACAAGACCGTCGGAGAGACGAGGACCTTCTGCGAGGCTCTGCGGAATCGCGTGCCGTTGGCCGATCGCGATCTCGCCGTCGTCGTCTGTCCTCCGTATCCATCGCTCGCGGCCGCCGCCGACGTTCTCGAAGGGAGCGGCATCCGCGCCTTCGCGCAGAACGTGCACTGGGCCGAGGAAGGCCCGTTCACCGGCGAGGTCTCACCAGGAATGCTCCGCGAGCTCGGAGTGGCCGGCGCCCTCGTCGGTCATTCCGAGCGGCGGCAGTACTTCGGGGAGACGGACGAGACGGTCGCCCGGCGGGCGGTCGCCGCGCTCGAGGGTGGGCTCGACGTGATCGCGTGCGTCGGGGAGTCCGAGGAGGAGCGCGACGCCGGTCAGACGGAGCTCGTCGTCCGGCTTCAGGTCGAGTCCCTCGCGGACGCGGTCGGAGACGACGCGGACGCCCTCGCAGTCGCGTACGAGCCCGTCTGGGCGATCGGGACCGGTCGGACGGCGACCCCGGAGCAAGCCGAGGAGGCCCACGCGCTCATCCGGGCGGTCCTCGACGTGCCGATTCTGTACGGCGGCTCGGTGAAGCCGGACAACGTGGAAGAGCTCCTCGCGCAGCCCGACGTCGACGGAGCGCTCGTCGGCGGTGCCTCGCTCGAGGTGGAATCGTTCACCGCGATTTGCGAGACGGCCGCCCGCCTTTCCCTGTCGTAGCGCTCGTCATTCTGGACGGCTGGGGCTGCGCGCCACCCGGTCCCGGGAACGCCGTCGAGCTCGCCTCGACGCCCGTCTTCGACGCGCTTTGGGCGCGCCACCCGCATACGACGCTCTCCGCCTCGGGGCTCGACGTCGGGCTCCCGCCCGGCCAGATGGGAAACTCGGAGGTCGGACACCTGACGATCGGGGCCGGGCGCGTCGTCTTCCAGGATCTCGTCCGCATCAACGATGCGATCGAGTCGGGCGTGTTCTTCGAGAACGAGGCCCTGCGCGGAGCGTTCTCGCGGGCGCGGGAGCACGGTGGGCTGGCTCACGTGCTGGGGCTCGTCTCCTACGGGGGCGTCCACTCGCACATCGAGCATCTGCGCGCGCTCCTCGAGCTCGCGCGGCGGGAAGGCATGGGCGCGCGAACGCTCGTCCACGCCTTCACCGACGGGCGCGACGTCTCGCCGACGGCGGCGAAGAGCGACCTCGCAGAGCTCGTCGCGGAGGGGACGCGGATCGCGACCGTCAGCGGCCGCTACTACGCGATGGACCGCGACAAGCGCTGGGAACGGACGGACCGCGCGCTCGCTGCCATTTCTCGCGGGAGCGGTTCCGTCGCGTCCGACCCGGTCGCCGCGGTGGAAGCGAGCTACGCGCACGGGGCGACGGACGAGTTCATCGAGCCGACGGTTATCGACCGCCCGCCCTCTCTCCGACCGGAGGACGCAGCCCTTTTCTTCAACTTCCGCCCCGACAGGGCCCGGCAGCTCTCCCAGCGGCTTCTCGAGGGCGGCTTCGACGTGACGACGATGACGCGCTACCGGGAGGACTTCCCGTTCCCGGTCGCGTTTCCCGAGCAGGACGTCTGCGCCGCAATCGCCGAGGTCCTCGCCGAGCACGGCCTCCCGCAGCTCCACGTGGCCGAGACCGAGAAGTACGCCCACGTCACGTACTTCTTCAACGGCGGGAACGAGCGGGCGTGGGAGGGGGAGACGCGGATCCTCGTGCCATCGCCCCGGGACGTGCCGACGTACGATCGCAAGCCGGAGATGTCAGCCGTCGAGGTCGCGGAGCGCTTCGCCGCGGAGGTCGAGGGTGGCTATCCCTTTGCGATCGTCAACTTCGCCAACCCCGACATGGTCGGTCATACGGGGGTCATTCCGGCCGTCGCCCGCGCCGTCGAGACGGTGGACGCCTGCCTCGACCGCGTCGTCGAGGCGGTGCACGCGCGCGGCGGCGTCTGCCTCGTGACCGCCGACCACGGAAACGCCGAGCAGATGCTCGAGGCGGACGGCGCGAGCCCGCACACCGCCCACACCACGAACCCGGTTCCGCTCGTCGTCACGATCGAGGGAGCGACCCTTCGCGAGGGGGGGACGCTTGCCGATCTCGGACCGACGTGCCTGGAGCTTCTCGGCGTGCCGGCCCCGGACGAGATGACGGGCCGTAGCTTGCTCGAACCGTAACCGGGCCGCAGGTACCGCAGCCTATACTCCAGCCACCGGAAAGGTTTTGTGGCGCTTCCGCAACCGGATCTCGCTCTTCTCCGCAAGGCTCAGCGGGGGGACGAGCACGCCTTCGTCGTCATCGTCCGCTCGTACGAGGTCCCCGTCTACAACTACGTGCTCCGGACGGTCGGCGACCGCGCGCTTGCCGAGGATCTGACCCAGGAAATCTTCCTCCGCCTCTACCAGGCGCTGCCCGGATTCTCGCTCCGATGCCGGTTCACGACCTGGCTCTTCCAAATCGCGAAGAACCGGGTCCTCGACGAGCTCCGCGCGCGGGAGCGGAGGCCGAGCTGGCCCGTCTCAATCGAGGATGCGCCGCCGATCGACGTCGTCGACGCCCCCATCGAGCGGGTCGAGACGATCGACGCGGTCTGGCGCGCCGTCGCGCTCCTCAACCCCGACCTGAAGATGGCGCTCCTCCTTCGGGACGTCGTCGGGCTGTCGTACTTGGAGATCGGGGACGCGCTCGAGATCACGCTCGCGACCGTGAAGTGGCGGATCTACAGGGCGCGCGAGGAGGTCCAGCTCGCGCTGGCCCGCGACGGCATCGCGCTCTCGGAGAACGACGCCCCCGAGAGCGTCCTCCCGTACCGGTAGCCGCCTCGTCTCGGTGAGGGGTGCGCGGCGAGCGCGGCCGCGCTAGAGGCCGTGCTCGAGGCGCTCAGCCAGGGTCTTCGGGAGACCGCGGTCGCGGATCTCCGCCTGCGTTCGCTCGACCGGGTATTCGACCCGGTGAAACGCTGCCCGACGCGCGTCCAGGTCGAGCACGAGGAACGCAGCGCGCGGATCGCCGTCGCGTGGCTGCCCGACCGAGCCCGGATTCACGAGCCACCGCTCGGCCGCGACGAGGTCGAGCTCCGTCCCGTCGACGGCGAGGCCGCCCTCGAACGTCCCGCGTGTGAGCGCGAACCGAAGTGCGACGTGGCTGTGTCCGACGAGCACGAGCGGCTCCGGGGCGGCGATGAGCGAGGCGGCGGCGACCTCCGCCGAGAGCACGTACTCCCAGATGGGGTCCCGCGGGCTCGCGTGGTAGAGGCCGACGCCGTCGCGGACGGCGCTCGGCGCGAGCGACTCGAGGAAACGCCGCGGCTCGTCCTCCAGGGCGGCCGCCGTCCAGCGCGCACTCTCGGCCGCGTCGTGCGAGAACTCCCGGACGTCCAGGCGCCCGAGGACGGCGAGATCGTGGTTCCCGACCAGACAGACGTCCGCTCGCTCCGCGACGAGGCGGCAGCACGCGTTCGGGCGCGGCCCGTACCCTACGAGGTCCCCGAGGCACCACACCTCGTCGGGCGCTTCGTCGTCGACAGCGGCGAGCACGGCCTCGAGCGCATGCAGGTTTCCGTGGACGTCAGT
Organism: Actinomycetota bacterium; assembly: GCA_030861005.1. Classification (GTDB taxonomy): domain Bacteria; phylum Actinomycetota; class Thermoleophilia; order Gaiellales; family Gaiellaceae; genus JALZFU01. Next base: position 8,894 of record JALZGN010000245.1, on the reverse strand, counting down.
GATCACGCACGCGCGCACGGCCCGCGCGCAACGGTAACGCACGTCCTCGTCGGGATCACGGCCGCCGCCGCCTGGGCCGTCGCCGGCTTCCTCCTCGCCCGGACGAAGGTGCCCGACCTCGACCTCCCCAACCTCGAGCCGCAGCGCTACTTCACGCGCGACGAGCTCGAGCGGGCGGATCACTTCCGGACGGTGACGCGGGCACTTTGGGCCGGCTCGCTCGCGCTCGAGGTCGGCGTCCTCTCCGTGCTCGTCTGGAAGGGGCGCCCGTTCGCCGCCGCGCTTCGCCGCCTGGGGCGCGGTCGTGTCCGAACGGGCGTCGCGGTCGGTCTCGTCGCCGTCGTCGCCGTCTGGGTCGTCACGCTTCCGCTCGACGGCGTCCGCCACTGGTGGAACCGCCGCTACGCCCTCTCCCGGCAGGGCTGGGGGGGTTGGCTCTCGGACGAGGGGATCGGGCTCGGCCTGCGCGCCGTGCTCGTCTCGATCGCCGTCGCGGGCGCCGTTTTCCTCGCCGGGCGCCTGGGCCGGCGGTGGTGGCTCGCCGGCGGGCCCGCGCTCGTCGCGGTCGGCGCCCTCTTCGTCGTCGCACAGCCGCTCGTGGTCCAGCCGCTCTTCAACCGCTTCCATCCCCTGTCCGACCGCCGCCTGGCGACGGGGGTCGAACGCCTCGGCGAGCGGATCGGAGTCCGGGTCGAGACGGTCCAGGTCGCGGACGCGAGCAGGAGGACGACCACCGCGAATGCGTACGTGGCCGGGCTCGGGCCGACCCGGCGGGTCGTCTTTTACGACACGATCCTCGACGGACGCTTCCGCGAGCGCGAGCTCCTCGCCGTCGCCGCGCACGAGCTCGCCCACGTCTCGCGCCGTCACCTCTGGAAGGGGCTCGCATGGTTCGCGCTTCTCGCCGTCCCGGGCGTCCTCGCGGTTGCGTGGGCGACCGAACGGGCGCGCCCGGGCGGGCTCCGTGATCCCGCGCTCGTTCCGCTCGGGCTCCTCGTCGCGCTCGCTGTCTCCCTCGCGACGCTCCCGCTTCAAAACGCGGTCTCGCGCCGCTACGAAGCGGAGGCGGACTGGCTCGCGCTCACGGCGACGGGTGATCCGAGCGCGGCGATCGAGCTCGACCGGCGCCTTGCGCTGACGTCTCTCGGCGATCCCGACCCGCCGTCCTGGGCGAAGATCCTGCTTTCGACCCACCCGAGCGCGATGGAGCGTATCGCGATGGCGGAGGCGTTTCGGGAGCGAGGGTCTCGCTAGCCGGCTCTCCCTCTTCCGGCTCTACGATTGGTCGATGGCGCGCGTGCTCGAGCGGCTCGAGCGGGAGCTCGGCGGGGTGGCGGGCGAGGCCGTGACGCTCGAGCGACCCCGGGACCCGGGCCACGGCGACTATGCGACGAGCGTCGCTCTTCGATCGGCGCCCGCGCGTGGGCGAAAGCCGATGGAGCTCGCCGAGGACCTCGTGCGCGCGGCGACGAACCTCCCGGGCATCGCGCGGGCGACCGCGGCGCCGCCGGGGTTCGTCAACCTCGAGCTCGACTCCTCCTGGTATGCCGAGGCCGTCCGCGAGATCCTCGCGAACGGCCGCTCGTACGGCGCCCGCTCGGCCGCGGACGCGTTGCGCGTCCAGGTCGAGCTCGTCTCCGCGAATCCGACCGGGCCGCTCACGGTCGCCTCGGCGCGAAACGCCGCGTACGGCGACTCCGTCGCCCGCCTTCTCGAGTTCGCCGGGCACGAGGTCGAGCGCGAGTTCTACGTGAACGACACGGGGGAGCAGATCGAGCGCTTCCGCCAGTCGGTCGCCGCGCGCGCGCGGGGCGGCGAGCCGCCCGAGGATGGGTATCGGGGCGCGTACGTGGCCGAGCTCGCGGCGCTCCCAGACGACCCGGTCGAGGCCGTGCTCGCGCGGATCCGCGACACCCTCGAGCGCTTCCGCGTTCACATCGAGTCCTGGATCCGACAGAGCGAGGTCGAGCGAGACCTCGCCGAGACGCTCGCGGCGCTCCCGCTCTACGAGGCGGACGGGGCGATGTGGCTGCCGACGACGCGCTGGGGCGACGACAAGGACCGAGTCGTCGTTCGCTCCGACGGACGACCGACCTACTTCGCGGCCGACGCGGCCCACACGCGGCACAAGTTAGAGGGCGGGTTCGACCGCCTCGTCTACGTGCTCGGCGCCGATCACCACGGGTACGTCGGGCGTCTGCGCGCCGTCGCGGCCGCGCTTGGCCACGACCCCGACGCCGTGGAGGTCCTGATCTACCAGCTCGTCCACCTCACCGAGTCCGGCGAGGCGCGGAAGGTCTCGAAGCGCCGGGGCGACGTCGTCTTCCTCGACGACCTGGTCGACGAGATCGGGGTCGACGCCGCCCGTTGGTACCTGGTGTCACGGGGTCACGAGCAGACGATCGAGATCGACGTCGACCTGGCGCGCGAGCGAACGGAGAAGAACCCGGTCTACTACGTCCAGTACGCGCACGCCCGGATCGCCGGGATCCTCCGAAACGCCGCCGGGCCGGACGCCCGTGCTGAGCCGCGCGAGCTCGCTTCCGAGGAGCGCGAACTCGTCAAGCGCCTCGCCGAATTCCCGCGCGTCGCGGCGGAGGCGACCGAGCGGCGCGGGCCGCATGCGATCCCCGCCTACGCGATCCGCGTCGCCGACGACTTCCATCGCTTCTACCACCACCACCGCGTCCTCGGAAGCGATGCCGAGACCTGGCGGCTCGGGCTCTGCCGCGCGACGCAGACCGTGATCGCAAGCTGCCTCGGACTCGTGGGCGTCGATGCGCCCGAGCGGATGTAGCCGTTTAGGATCCTCTCCGTGACCGCCGCTCCGACAGGGTCGGCATCGCCCAGCACGGCGCCGGCCGCCGCCGGGACGCGCCCCGATCGGAACCTCGCGCTCGAGCTCGTTCGCGTCACCGAGGCAGCCGCGCTGGGCGCGGCCCGCTGGGTCGGTCGCGGCGACAAGAACGCCGCCGACCAGGCGGCGGTCGACGGCATGCGCGCCGTCCTGGACACGGTGGCGATGGCGGGCGTCGTCGTCATCGGCGAGGGCGAGAAGGACGAGGCGCCGATGCTCTACAACGGCGAGGAGGTCGGGAACGGTCACCCGCCCGAAGTCGACGTCGCGGTCGATCCCCTCGAGGGGACGCGCCTCACCTCCGTCGGGCAGCCGAACGCGATCTCGGTGATCGCCGTCGCCGAGCGGGGCACGATGTTCTTTCCCGGCGCGGCCGTCTACATGGACAAGATCGCGGGTGGGGCCGCGGTCGCGGAGGCGATCTCGATCGACGCGTCGGCGGAGGAGAACGTCCGCCGCGCCGCGGAAGCGAAGGGGGCGAAGCCGGGCGACATCTCCGTGGTCGTCCTCGACCGGCCGCGGAACGAGGCGCTCATCGCCGCGCTCCGCGAATCCGGCGCCAAGGTTCTCCTCATTACGGACGGCGACGTCGCGCCCGCGATCGCGGCCGCGAACCCGTCGCGCCCCGTCGACCTGATGATGGGGATCGGGGGGACGCCGGAGGGTGTGATCGCCGCGGCGGCGGTCAAGTGTCTCGGAGGAGCCGTACAGGGACGTCTCTGGCCGCGAGACGACGACGAGCGCCAGAAGCTCGTGGACGCGGGCTATGACGTCGACCGCATGCTCACGACCGACGATCTCGTCGCCGGCGACAACATCTTCGTCGCCGCGACGGGGGTAACGGACGGCGCCCTGCTCGAAGGCGTCCGCTACACGCGGGAGGGCGCCGTCACCGATTCCATCGTCATGCGGTCACGCTCGGGAACCGTCCGCCGCGTCCAGGCGTGGCACGCGTTCGAGAAGCTCTCGCAGCTCTCGGGTCTCGAGTACCGCTGATCTCGGGGCAACCGCACCGCGGAGTCTCGCGACAGCCCACCCGATTTGCGCGCGCGCTCGAACTTCAATGCCCGCGTGGAACGCATGCGCGGCCCGCGGAGCGCTCGTTGTCGGCGGCGTCGTCTGGCCCAATGAGCCGGCCGGTCGGCGGCCCACCGGCGTCCGTGTGTCCTCTACGCGGCCGCGAGCTCCTCCATCTCCGGCGAGTAGCTCCCTGATCGTGCGGCTCCGTTCAGCCGCGCGCGATGCAGGAACGCCTGCTGGCCGGCCTCGACGTTCTCGGTCTCGCCGCTCCACGCCTTCAGGGCGGGCGCCTGCAGGGCACGGCCGTACGAGAACGAGAGCTCCCACGGGTGCTCGCCGAGCGCGTTCATCGCGTTCAAGTGCGCTGTTGCCGCCTGGTCCGTCTGGCCGCCCGACAGGAAGACGATGCCTGGGACCGCCGCGGGGACGGTCTCGCGCAGGCAGCGGAGGGTCATCTCCGCGACCTCCTCGCCGCTCGCCTGCTCGGGCGCGTCCTTCCCCGCGAGGACCATGTTCGGCTTGAGGAGGGTGCCGGCGCCGACGACCCCCTGGAGGTAGAGCTCGTGGTAGACCGCCTCGAGCGTTGCGCGGGTCACGTCGTAGCAGCGCTCGATCGTATGGTCGCCGTCCATCAGCACCTCGGGCTCGACGATCGGCGTCAGCCCCTCGTCCTGACAGAGGGCGGCGTAGCGGCCCAGCGCGTGCGCGTTCACGTGGATGCACGCCCGCGTCGGAAGCCCGCGACCGATCGTGATAACGGCGCGCCACTTCGCGAAGCGCGCGCCGAGCGCGCGGTACTCGACGAGCCGCTCCCGGAGGCCGTCGAGGCCCTCGGTCACCGTCTCTTCCGGGGAGAAGGCGAGCCGCTTCGCCCCGGTGTCCACCTTGATCCCCGGAATGATCCCCTCGCTCGCCAGGAGCTCTGGAAACGGCGTTCCGTCGTCGGTCGACTGACGAATCGTCTCGTCGTAGAGGATGACCCCGCTGATGTGGTCAGACGCTCCCGGCGCCGTGAAGAGCATCTGGCGGTAGGCGCGGCGCGACTCCTCCGTCGACTCGACGCCGATCGAGTCGAACCGCTTCTTGATCGTCCCCGTGCTCTCGTCGGCGGCGAGGATCCCCTTACCCTCGGCGACGAGGGCGCGTGCAGTCTCGTTGAGCCTCCGTACGTCCATCGTCCCTCCCTTGTCTCTCCCGCCATTATCCCCGGTGGAACGCTTCTGACGCGCCTCGGCGGCCTCTTCCCTTTGTCTGTAACGGACGCTACAGTCGCACGTGAGGGGCAGTTCTGCGGCGGCTGTCCCTCTTTGCTTCGCTGATGGCGGACGAGCGGATCGCCGTCGTTCCGTACGACCCGGAGTGGCCGCGTCGTTTCGAGGCCGAGCGGGCGTCGCTCGAGTCCGTGCTCGCCCCCTGGCTCGCGGGAGGAATCGAGCACGTGGGATCGACGGCGGTGCTCGGCCTCGCCGCGAAGCCGATCATCGACATGGTTGCGGGCGTACGAGATCTCGACGGGGCGCGGGCAGCGGTCCCAGCCCTCCGCGACCATTCCTACGTCGAGGAGCCGCATCGCCCGAGGGTGGCGCACCACTTCGCGAAGCCGTCGACACGATCTCCGGAGTACGGTCTCCATCTCACCGAGCCGGGAAGCGACCTCTGGCGCGAGCGGCTCGCGTTTCGCGATGCCCTGCGGCGCAATCGCACGCTCGCGGCAGAGTACGCGGCGCTGAAGCTGCGCCTCATTCGGGAACACGGGAGCGATCTGGGGGCCTATACCGCCGGCAAACGGGTGTTCGTCGCCGACGTCCTCTCGACCGTAGGGGAAGCCCTCGACCGGAGGTAGCGGCATGTGCGGCCGCGGCGAGGCGCCGCCTCGTGCACCGAGACGTCGGTTGTCCGCTACGTGAAGTAGCCGGCGACCGTCTCGAGGCGATCGATGAAGCGGTCGGAAAGCAGCGCCAAGGCGGCGACGATCGCGGGCGTGATGACGGCGAGGACGATCGCGTACTCGCTCATCGTCTGACCGTCGGCGCGCCTCACTCTCAAAACAGCTCGCATGCGAGACCTCCTACTCCGGGCGGGCCGCGCGCCGCGCTGTCTGTCGCTACTTCCATTGTCGGGGCGGGTCGGTCCGCTGGCAATCCCTCGCTAGAATGAGGGCGCCGCGCGGACGTAGCTCAGTTGGTAGAGCATCAGCTTCCCAAGCTGAGGGTCGCGGGTTCGAGCCCCGTCGTCCGCTTGAGAAGAAGCCCCGCTCCCGGCGCGGTTTTCTCCCGCTCGACGGCCGCCTCGACGGCCGGGAGGGGGCGCGATGGTACCGATCTGGTACCGCGGGGCTTCGAGAGGCGAGGTTGGGGAAAACCTGCCGTCAACGGCAGCGAGGGCGCATGGAGCTGCGTGCGCTCGCCGAGCGCCGAGACGACGGACCACCCGTCCCGATCCCCCTCAGGCCGCCACGCAGCCTGTACGAGCAGCCGAGGGTGGTCAATCGCGAAAGGGAGTCTCCAGCGCGTCGAGGATCTTCAGGAAGGTCCGCTCGCCCGGCTCCCGCTCGTAGGCGGCCAAGCGGTCGAGGAGGTCGCGGCCGGGTAGAGGCGACCCGACGACGGCTTCGAGGCGCTCGTCGGCGAGCGCCGCCTCGGCGGCGTAGGCGAGCGCGCAGTCCCAGGGCTGGTAGCTCATCCATCCGGGCGCGTCGGCCCGGCGGAGGAGGCGCTGGACGCGAGAGCGAAGGGTCGCCCGCGACGCCACGTCGAGGGCGTCGGGCCAGGTGAGCTCGGCGATCACAGCGTCAGGTCGTAGGAGAGGCCGGGCGAGATCCGGCCGCTCGCCGGACCCTCGTCCCGGATTCCGAGCGCCGCCCGCGTCGAGAGCGTCCCGTCGTTTCCGACGCTCGCGCCGGTCCGGCTGCCGGCGTGGAGGCCGCGCCGGTCGTGCTCGTAGACGGCGAGGGCGAGCGCCTGGGCGCGGTCGCCGTGGGAGCCGCCGACGCGCGGGTTGACCACGGACGCCTGCCCGGCCGCGAGCCTCGTCCGAAGGCGGCGAAGCTCGGCGAGGAGCGCCGGCTCCTCGTACAGCTCGAGCGTTCCGAGGTTGAGGCGGGCGCGCAGCTCCGCGAAGGCGGCCGTCTTGGTGGCGGCCGTCATCGGGATCGAGACGACGTAGAAGCCGGCCCGCTGGAGGCGATCGACGATGGCGGGGGCGGCGTACTGATCGGTGGCGATCCGGGAGACGCCGTAGAGGCGGCAGACCTCGACCACCGCGGCCAGGCGCTCGTCCTCGACCGCCCGCCGCTCCTCGAACGTCCCCGGCCGCCGCCGGGGCGGTCGCCAGGCGTCGGCGAATCCGAGCACGAGACGCTCCGGCTCGAGGGCGTCGCGGCCGACGATCGCGAGTCCGAAGGGATCGGAGGAGAAGGCCGGGTCGAGGCCGGCGATCCAGTCGCGGGCGGCGGCGGGGTGAAGCTCGCGTCGGTCGCGGGCGACCGCGGCCTCGATCCGCTCCGGGTCGAGGTAGGCGTGGCCGCCGCCGACGAACTCGGCCTCGTACTCGGAGCGGAAGGAGTCGGGGTCGCGGGCGCGCTCGCGGGCGAGGAGGGCGGCGTCGAGGGTGGGGTTCATCTCCGCGCTGGCCGCGTTCCAGGCGAGGGCGTCCTCGATCTCGCCCCCGGTGACGCGGCCGTAGAGGTCGGCGAAGAAGCCCCCCGAGCCGTAGGGCGTCGAGGAGACGACGATCCGAGCGGCGTCCCCGAACTGGGCGGTCGAGGGCGCGAGGGAGGCGAACACGCGCTCCGCCACCTGCGGCCCTTCCGTCTCGGAGAGGAAGTGGGCCGCCTCGTCCATCACCAGGCAGGAGATCGGCCACCCGCGCGCTCCCCGGCTCGTGCAGGGGAACGCGGCGATGGTGGCGCCGGAGCGGAACTCGATCTCGTCCTCGCTCGACGAGCGGACCTCGCGGGAGAGGAGCGGCGAGCGTTCGACGATCGAGACGGCCGCGCGGACGAACAGGCGAGCCTGGCGGAGGTTGGTGGCGACGGCGACGGCGTAGCGGCGCTCGCCCGGCCGAACGCGCGCGTCGAGGTCGGGGCGGAGGAGCGCGTCCCAGAGCGCGACCAGCGCCGTCATGGTCGTCTTCCCCGAGCGCCGCCCGAGCGCCCAGACGTGGAGGCGCGGCCCCGCCTCGACGGCGGCGAGAAGATCGCGCTGGCGCGGCCAGAGCGGGAAGGCGAGCAGCCGGCGGTCGTCGCAGGCGGCGACCAGACCCTCGCTAGTCGCGGTACTTCTCGGCAAGGTATTCGGCCAGGGTCGGCCCTCGCGGCTCGGCGGCGCGGAGGTGCTCGGCCAGGCGAGTGGCGGAGAGGCGGGCCGAGTTGAGGGCGGTGAAGTAGATCGCCGCGGCCGCTCGCGGCTTCCCCCGTCCGTCGAGGAGGCCGTGCTCGGCGAAGTAGCGGTCGAGGATCTCGACCTTGGCCTGAGCTCGCGCCCAGTTGTCGAGGAGCGCCACTCCGATCCCGTCCAGGTCGGCTTGGCGCAGCCCGATTTGGCGAAGAAACCGCCGCTTTTGGCTCGCGGCTCGGGGCACGATTTGGCGCTCCGAGTGGACGCCGTGCGTGACGGCGACCTGGTTCCCCGGCTCGAAGGGCGGCCGCGGGCGGAGGTTCTCGCGGCCCCCCGCCACCGGCCCTACCGGAACCGCTCGGGGACCTCGCCCTCGCGGGCGCGGTGGCCGTGGCCGCGAGCCTCGAGGTGAAGCTCGGCGAGGCGATCGCGCTCCTCGCGCTCGCGGAGGATGTCGGGGCGGCGGCGCTCGACCTCCTCGCGCAAGTGGGGAGACTGAGCGAGGAGGAGCGGGTTGCGGATGATGGCCTGGACGCGCTCCTCGCGGTCGGCGGCGATCCGCCGGTCGCGCTCGTCGCGCTCGCGCTCGACGGCGGCGAGGGGATCGTCCGCGCCCCGCTCGATGGCGGCCTCGACTGCGGACGCCTCCATCGACGCGGCGCTCGCGCGGCGCTCCGCCT
>JALZGN010000242.1 GCA_030861005.1 Actinomycetota bacterium | reverse complement strand
AGCGAACGGTAGTCCGAGGTCGGGCGCAGGTTGCCCTCGGCATCCAGCCCGGCCCGCAGGCCCGGAAACTCGCCGACCATGCGCCCGCGCACCGGGGAGCCGAGAACCAGCGCGAGCCCGGCCGCGCCGTGGTCAGTCCCCCGCGACCCGTTCTCCTTCGCCCGGCGGCCGAACTCCGACCAGACGAGCGTGACGACCCGCTCGGCGAGGCCGCGCGCCTCGAGGTCCCGCTGGAACGCGAGCAGGCTCGCGGCGGTGACGCCGAGACCGTTCGCGAGGTTCGCGGCCTGGTCCGAGTGCGTGTCGTACGCGCCGGGAGCCTGGAGCGCGACGCAGCGAAGCGGCAGCCCTGCCGCGAGCATGGCCGAGAGAGCGGCGAGCCGCTTGGGGAAGGGCTCACTCGTCTCGGGGTAGGGGACCGGGCTCGTCACGCTTCCGCCGCCCGCGAAGACCGAGAGCTCCCGCCGCAGCTGGTCGGTCTGGAACGCTGCTGCCGCGGCCTGCGCGAGCGCCGCGTCCCCGGCAGGCTGCACGGAGCCGAGCGCGCCGACCGCGTCGAGCATCCGCGCCTGGACGTCGCCCCAGACGCCGCGCGCCCAGAAGTCGTACTTGCTCGGCGACTCGACGGTCGCGGTCGGCACGGACGCCGCCGCGAGCGAGGGTTGGAGCCGGTAGTCGAGCGAGAGGCCCTGCAGCGGGTTGTCCTGGGTGCCGACGACGTCGAGGTAGCGTCCGAGCCAGCCCGTCCGCATGCTGGGCGCCGTCGTGCCGACCTCCCAGAAGTGGCGCGACGTGAAGTGGGACTGGTTCACGTCCGTGTAGCCGACGGCGGGGAGGACGCCGACCTTCCCCTCCGCGTGGAGCTCGGCCACCGGCGCGGCGGCGGGGTGCCAGCGCAACCGCTCGTCCTCGCGGAACGGCACGCCCACGCTGTCCGCAAGGGCGAGCGTGGGGCGAAGGCGGCGGTAGGCCGGATCGGCGGCGGGATAGAGGATCGACATGGAATCGGCGCCCCCGTCGAGGAAGACGGAGACGAGGATGCGGTCGCTCGGCGCGCCCGCGGCGTACGCAATCCCCTCGTCCAGGGCGCGTGCGCCGAGGCGCGCACCACCGTACACCGAGAGCAGGAGGCCTGCGGAGCGCGCGAGAAACGTTCTGCGGTCGAGCCCCGTTCCGGCCGGCGCCGGCATCCCGGACTCGATCGCCGGAAGGCCGCGCCCGGCCGAGACGGCCGCCCGGTGGACGAGCTCGGAGCGCGAGAAGTCGTCGCAGTGACAAGCCATCAGCAGGTCTGGAGGTCGGGGCTGACGGCAACGAGCTGCCGGAGCGCGTTCTGGACGAGGACGGCGTCTCGGCGCTGCTTCCACGGCGCATCGGCCGCGGCCAGGGCGCCGCGCGCGAAGTCGACGAGGGCGGCGCGCGTCGCAGGCCCGATCGTCGGCGTTCCCCAGAACCTGATCGCGCGCTCGACCAGCTCTCCGGCGTCGAACGGCTCCACGGCGACGTCCGGCCGGAGCTCGGCCGGTCCGATCACGTGGTTGGCGACGAGCCAGCGGGCACGGAACCTCGCCGTGTCGAGCCAGCGAGAGTCGTCCCAGCCCGCGACGTTGGGCGGGTAGAAGAGCTGTTGCCCGGCGAGCACGCCGACCCAGGCCCAGACGTCGGTGTCGATCCCGCGGCCTCGCGCGCGCAGCAACCCCGCCGTGTAGACGACGGGGGGCTTCACCATCCGCTCGCCCTCGTAGAGGGCGGGATGGCGGAGGATGGCCTCGACGACGGGACGGACGGCGTGCCGCGTCCGCACGTAGAGACGCTGGAGCCCCTGCTGCGTGGCGGAATCCGGCGGGAACGGCAGGAAGTAGCTCCAGAGCTTGCGCACGAAGAAGGCCGGATGCCCGCCGTGGACGAGAGCGAGGCGTCCCGCGTCGCGCCACCCGAACCGCCCCCGGCGGCCGAAGATCCGCTTCACGCCCTCGTCGTGGCGTTCGCGCTCGTAGCGGAAGCGAACCGCGCCCTGGAGCTCGTCCCAATCGTTCGTCCACCCCGTCAGCGCTCGCGCCTGCTGGCGGACGTCACGCTCGCTGTACCCGCGGTCGGCGCCGAGCGTGAAGAGCTCCATCAGCTCCCGCGCGTAGTTCTCGTTCGGAGACCAGCGCGCGTTGCGGTTGCCGTCCAGCCACACGAGCATCGCGGGGTCTCGGGTGACCTCGGTCACGAGGTCCGAGAAGCGCCCGAGCGCCAGGCGCCGGAAGAGCCGGTTCTGGCGCAGCATGAGATCGCGGTCGCCGACGCCGGCGTTCGAGGTCGCGAACCAGTCGTGCCAGACGAGCGCCATCCGCTCGACGAACGGCCGGCGAGTCCGAACCATCCGGTCGAGCCACCAGAGGTGGTCGTGACCCCACGCCTCGGTCGGGCGCAGCGGGTTCCCCTGCTGGTCGTGAGGCGCGGGGCCTTCGAGACCAACCACGGTCGGCCGCGTGAGCGAGCGAACAGCCGTCGTGAGCCCCTTTGCCGCAAGCTCTTCGGCCTCGCCGGGCCGCGGGCCGAAGCCGGCACGCCAGAGGAGCCTCTCGGCCTGCGCTTTCCGGAACGGCCCGCGGTAGACGGGGACCGTCACGTCCTCGGCGTCGTCTCGCGGCTGTTCAGTGCCCCCTGTACCTGGGCGACGTAGGTGGCGAGCTCCGTCTCCTTCTGCTCGAGACGTCGCTCGAGCTCGGCGAGCTCGGCCTGGCGGCGCACGACTTGTTCTTCACGGAGCTCGAGATCGGTGTCGAGCCTCGTCTCGCGCACATGGAAGTCGGACTCGCGCGCGTCGACCTCGCGCACGCGCGCGTTCAGCGCCGCCTCCAGCTCGGCGACGCGCCGCTCCCGGCGCTCGAGGCGCGCGCGCTCCGACCCGGCCAGCGTCTCCGCGCCCGCTACCGCTGCCTGACGCTCCGCGAGCTCCGAGTCACGCTCGCGAAGCCGCCGCTCGCGCTCGTCCAGGTCGCGAGCGCGCGCGATACTCGCCTCGCTGGCGTCGAGCGTCGACTCTCGCCCGCTCAGAACGCGTTCCCGGGCGACGAGCTCCTCCTCGCGTCGGTCGAGGGCGGCCGCCCGCGCGGTGAGCTCCTCCGCGGCGTCGGCACGTGCCGCGAGATCGCGCTCTGCCCGCTCGTGCTCGTCCTGCAGCCGCTGCTCGCGCTCCACGAGCCTCGCCGCCTCGGCCGTGAGCCTCGACTCCCGCTCGGCCGCGGCCGCCTCTCGCTCGCCCAGGTCTCGCTCGCGTTCGTCGATTCGCTCCAGGCGCTCGCGTGCCTTTCTTGCGACTTCTTCGCTGCGAGCAAGCTCACGCTCGGCGCGTTCCGCTTCCCTGCGCAGGCGCTCCTCGCCTTCGACGAGTCTCGCCTCACGGTCGGCAAGGGCACGCGTCCGCCTCTCGGTGCTCGCCGCGAGCTCGGCCTCGCGCTCGCGCAGCGCCGTCTCGCGCTCGCGGAGCCGCTGCTC
>JALZGN010000238.1 GCA_030861005.1 Actinomycetota bacterium | reverse complement strand
GGCCTGTTCGGCCGACCCGGCCGAACAGGCCTGACTGTCCTCGGGACGGCGATCGGCTTAACCGCACTCGTCGCGACGCTCGGGTTGACTCGGACGGCGAACAACCGCATTGTCGGGCGGTTCGACGAAGTCGCTGCGACCGAGATACGAGTCACCGCGAGACCCGCACCCGAGGGTGCAGTGCCGAACAGAATCCCGTGGGATGCTCCCGAGCGTATCGAGCGTCTCAACGGCGTCGTCGCCGCTGGAAATCTCACGAACCTCGACGTCGGAAACGCTCTCGTGAGCACGTCGCCTGTCAGCGACCCTCAGCGCCGAACCGATTTCACGCTCGCTGTACAGGCTGCCTCAGTCGACCTCTTCGACGCCGTTCGAGCTGACATCGGGACCGGGCGGAGACCCGACGAGGGACACTCCCAGCGAGGCGACCGTGTCGCAGTGTTGGGACGGCATGCAGCGAACCAACTCGGCATCACCCGTCTCGAACACCTCCCCGCCATCACTGTCGGCGACGAAGTCTTTCTCGTCATTGGCATCCTCGACAACGTCGCCCGCGAACACGATCTCCTCGCCTCGGTCATCATCCCCGAAGGCACGGCCCAGCGCCTGTACCGGGTTGCGAGCCCCGAGTCGGTCGTCGTCGAAACCCGCCTCGGTGCGACCAGGCTCATCTCCCAGCAGATTCCTCTTGCCCTCGCACCGGAGAAACCCGACGGGTTCAAGGTCGTGTTTCCACCCGAGCAAAAACGGGTGCGTGAGGCCGTCGAGAGCGACCTCACCGTGCTCTTCCTGATGCTCGGAGGCGTGTCGCTCGTGATCGGCGCGATCGGGATCGCCAACGTCACCCTCGTCTCCGTGATGGAACGCACGGGCGAAATCGGTCTCCGACGTGCGCTCGGCGCGACGCGAACCCACATCGCAGTCCAATTCTTGCTTGAGAGCAGCGCAATCGGGATCATCGGCGGAATCCTCGGCGCCAGTCTCGGCACCCTGGTCGTGGTCGGCGTGTCGGCCTACGAGACGTGGACACCCGTCCTCGATCCCCTCCTACCCGTTGCCGCGCCGCTCATCGGAGGCCTGACAGGATTGTTCGCAGGCAGCTACCCGGCGATCCGGGCGGCCCGCATGGAGCCTGTCGAAGCGCTGCGATCCGCCACATGACCCGGGCTCGCGTGACGCCTGTGGGCAGCGCCGCGGTGGAGGCGAACGGGCTCTGCAAGAGCTACCGCGCCGTCGTCGGCGTCGAGAACCTCTCATTCCGGGCGGAGTCCGGGGACATCCTCGGCGTGCTAGGTCCGAACGGCGCCGGCAAGACGACGGCGATCCGCGTGCTGACCACGATCCTTCCCCCTACACGGGGAACGTTTACCGTGGCAGGTTTCCCGCACAGCCGTCCGACCGAGATCCGGAGGCGAATCGGCGTCCTCCCGGAGAGCGCCGGTTACCCCGAGCAGCAGACGGGCGAGGAGTACCTCCGCTACCACGCACGGCTCTACGGCCACGGCCGCTCGAGCGCCCGCGCTCTTGCCGAGAGGCTGCTCGCCGACGTGGGCCTCGCGGACCGCCGCCGTTCGCTGATCGAGCACTACAGCCGCGGCATGCGCCAGCGTCTCGGACTCGCGCGTGCGCTCGTCAACGAACCCCAGGTCGTCTTCCTCGACGAGCCGACCCTCGGGCTCGACCCAGCCGGGCAGCGGCAGGTTTTGGCGCTCGTCCGCCGGATCGCAAGCGGGCGCGGCGCGACGTTCCTGCTCAGCACGCATGTCCTTGCCGAAGTCGAGGAGGTCTGCTCGCGCGTCCTCATCCTCAACCGCGGCCGCGTCGCGGCGGCGGGCACGGTCGCTGAGGTCGCCCGCCGGGCGGCCGCGCCCCGGAGCGCCAGGCTGCGCGTCGCCGCCGACGACGTCGAGCGGGCGGTCGCCGCACTGGCGGCTGCAAAGAGCGTCGCGCGTGTCGACAGCGGCAACGAACAGCCCGGCTCGCTCGTCGCCACGCTCAGCCGGGACGGCGGCGAAGAAGGGATGAACGGCGGGCTCCGGGCGTTGGCCGACGCCGGCATCCCGGTGCTCGCCTTCGAGCTAGAGGGCGCTCGCTTGAGCGACGCGTTCCTCGCGATGACGGAGGCTCCTGGGTGAGCGCGCGCGAGCACGCCCGAGACGCTGGGCCCGACTGGGCCGTCGTCGGCGAGCAGGAGCTGCGCAGCCTCTGGCTCGGAGGCAAGGGGCCGCTCCTGAGCTTCGGCTTCAGCCTCCTCCTCAGCGGCATCGCATATGTCACCGCTACAACCACGGACCTCAACTTCATCGAGCGGCGCGAGTCGGTCAGTCTGACGATCCAGGTCGCGGTCGGCGTCGGTTCGCTGCTCGCACTCCTCGCGGCCGCGGACGCCATCAGCGGCGAGCGCGAGCGCGGCACACTCGAGAGCTTGCTCCTGACCCCCGTCTCACGACTTCAGCTGACGGGTGGCAAGCTGCTCGCGGCCCTCTCGCTCTGGCTCGCGGCGTTCGCGATCACGATCCCCTATGTCTGGTTCCTGGGGCGGGACGTAGGGGTTACGGGCGACACCCTCGCTGCCGGCCTCCTCGTCGGCACGCTCCTCGCGATTTTCCTCGCCTCGCTCGGGTTGATCATCAGCGTGTTCGCCGGCTCGAATCGCGTAAGCCTGTCGCTCGCCCTCTTCCTGCTGCTCGCTCTCTTCGTGCCGACTCAGCTGCCCGCGGCCGCCGAGAAGGGGTGGGCCGGCGAGCTT
>JALZGN010000230.1 GCA_030861005.1 Actinomycetota bacterium | reverse complement strand
CACACCGGAGGCGTTCGCGACCGCGTCCGTGAGCTGGGTCGACCGCGGCGCGCAGCTTGTCGGCGGCTGCTGTGGGATCCGACCCGAGCACATCCGAGCGCTCACGGACACGCTCCGCGACCGGCCCCCGGAGGACGCGCGCCCAGCGCCGGCCGCCTGACCGGTCTTTCCTCCGTGGAGGTCACGCTCGGCGTGGCCGGGTACAAAACGGGTACGCCACCGCGGCACCAGCAGGCACGTGCGTCCACTGGAGAGGCGGGGAAATGGGTCATTTGCGGGCATAACGTGCCCGCTTGTGCCCGCGAGTGGACGCGCGTCCCTCGCGTCCCTCACTTGTCTTTTCCTCGTAATGAAGGAGTCCCCGGTTCAAGTCCGGGCGTCGGCTTTCCCTCGTGAGCAGGCGTTTCGCTTCGACGAGCGTCGCCTAGCCGTCGCCTTCGGTGCCCGATAGCTGCGCAAACGTTGATCGCTGTGCGAGAGTTGGCGCGTGAGCCAGCGCGTCGCCGCGGTCTGCGGCCTGGTTGCGCCGCTGACCTCGACCATCGGATGGGCGGTCGGTGGGCTGGCCCAGCCGGACGCGTTCAGCTCGGCCGACGACGACATCTCGGACCTCGGCGCGCTCACGGCCTCGAGCGCGTGGATCTACAACCAGGTCGGCGCGAACCTCACGGGCCTCCTGGTCATCGCCTTCGCCCTGGGTCTCTGGCGAGCGCTCTCGCCGGACGTGCTCGGACGGGCGGGGGCCGCTGCGCTGGTCATCGTCGGCATCGGGGTTTTCCTCGACGGCCTCTTCCGCCTCGACTGCCAAGGGATCGACGTAGGCTGCGAGAACGATTCATGGCACGCCTCGGCCCACAAGATGGAGGGTCGCGTGACGACCGCTGCCACGGTCACGGCGCCGTTCGTCCTCGCCTTCGCGTTCCGGCGCCTTCCCCAGTGGCGCGACACCTGGCTCCCGACCCTCGCGGCCGTCCCGGCGAGCATCGTCGTTGGCATTGCTTTTTCGGCATTAGGAGACGGCGCCGCGACGCGGGCGACCACGCTCACCTGGCTTCTCTGGCTCGCGTTCGTCGCCGTTCAGCTGCTCCGAAGAGGCGAACGAGTCGCGTCAGGACCAGGCTCCAGCGTCGCGCGCCAGCGAGCGTCGTAAGTGTCCAGGAGATCGCGTTCGGACGCCTCGGCGTCCGGCGCAAGGTGCCCGTACGTGCGGTCGATCATCTCGACCGACGTGCCCATCCGCCGCGAGAGGGCGAAGAGGGAGACGCCGGCCGCGAGGCTCATGTTCGCGTACGTATGTCGCAAGTCGTAGATCCGCCTTGCCGCCTTCCCGTCCGCCGTCACGAACCCGGCCGCCTTCACGGCGGGGATCCACTCGCGGGCCCGGAAGTTGTGCAGGTTCATGTGAGCTCCCCGAAGCGCCGGAAAGAGCAGCGGCGTGTCGAGACGCGGCGGGAGATCCTCGAGCGCCCGCCATCGCTTAGACGGTCGGGTCGGCCGGGATATTCGCGGCGGCGACTCGGCGGGTGCCGTTCGCCTGAATCTGGACGAGGAGCGCGTTCGTCTGCGGCTCCCGGGCGATCATCTCGTCCTAGTACGCCTGGACTTCCCCGAGGGTCGGCCCCGCGATTACCGGGGTGACGTCGATCCTGACGACGAAGTAGCCCGGCACCTAGTACGGCCTCCCGGAGTTGAGCCGCGAGAGGGCCGCCAAGGCGCGGAAGCGCTCCAGGATGCTCCCCGGCGACGGGTTCGCGACGCTGCCCGTCCCCACGTCGTTCCGGGGATCGAACTGAGGAGAGACGGAGAAGAAGCCGAGGAAGGCCCGCACCTGCGGGTAGCGGTTCGCCCCGACCTCGGTGACGCCCCCGTTCCAGAAGGTGCGCCAGGTCGAGAGGTTCGGCTTGTCGAGGGTCGGGTCGTAGGCGGAGTTGAACTCGGCGACCATGATCGGCTTCGTCAGGTCGGCGGCGGGGACGGCGGCGATGTCCTGCTTCCGGTACGTCTTCCCGTCCACCGCGTCCTTGACGCCGCGCCCGACGCACCAGTCATAGAAGCGGTAGAAGCTGGAGGCGTCCGGGGCCGAGTCCAGCTCGTCGTTCCCGAAGGTTTTGTGCCAGGTGCGGGAGGAGGTCTTCGACGTGTGCTTGACCTTCCCGTACGGGTCGTAGCCGAGCCAGTCGGTCACGTCGTCGCCGGGGTACATCGGGTGGTAGATGTGCGGGTTGCCGCTCCCCGCCCCCATCGTCCAGACGTGGATCATCGCGTCTCTCGCCCCGAGTGCGACCGCCCGCTCGATGAAGTGGCGAGCGGCGTTCCGGTAGTCCGTCGAGGAGCCCCAGGCGGAGGAGATCTTCTGGTCGTGGTCGGCCTCGTGGTGGAAGTCGATAAACACCTTCTTCCCGCCGTTCGCCGCCGACCAGTCGCGGAGCTTCGTGAGGAAGGGGTCGATGTAGGCGGCGTCGTACTCCCCTCGCGCCACGGCCGCCCAGCCGCCTGCGACCGGCTGCCCGCCGATCTTCGGCATGTAGCCGAGGTAGAGCATCTTGTGAGCGGCGACGTAGTTGTTCAGGGGAACGCCCGCCGAGGAGTTGCCTGGAAACGCCTTGGTGCCGCTGTAGTTCGAGAAAGCCTTGTAGACGTGGATGATGTCTACCTGCCGCTTCCCGGCCAGGACGCTCGACTCCAGGGTCGCGTTGGTCAGCGTGTCCGAGTCGGTGGAGCCGAACCACGCTTTCCCCGGCTCCGGCAGGTAGATGTCGCCCGCGGAGGCGGGGAGGGCGACGACGAGCGCGAGGAGCGCGACGAGGAGGGCGAGCGCGCCTCTCATTCGACCTCCAGGGGGACGGGCATGGCCTCGAGAGCCCGCTGAAAGCCGGGACGCTGATAGCGGCTACCCGGCTGGTCAAGATCGGTCTCCCACGAGATCACGTCATGTCCGTGGGCCTTCGCGTGAGCCTCGATTCGTTCGCGCTGGAGGGCCGGGGAGATGAACGAGTCGCCTTCCCGGCCAGCGACTCTCGACACGCGCATGTACCCGATCAACTCGGTCATCGGTACTTCTTCTCGTCGGCGTGAGCTGGAACGGTCTCAACCCCCTGGTGGGGTAGGTGGTGCAACGTGCTAGGGCGGACGCGCACGCTCGACTCCCACGCCAGCCGGCTCGAGAATCCGCTGCGCGCCGACGCCTTCGCGATCGCGTCGTGGGGCTACCGAAGCAGGTGCGGCGCCAGCGGGGAGCCGCTAGCCGGCGATCGACCCGATGTCCAATCCGTGCCCGAACGCTCGGAAACCGGCTGACGAAGCCATGCGGGTTCGCGAAGCGCCGATCCTACGAAACGCCTGCTTAGGCGGCCACTTCCCGCCACCTC
>JALZGN010000214.1 GCA_030861005.1 Actinomycetota bacterium | reverse complement strand
CTGGTCGGCATCGGGGACGCCGGCGGTGCCCCCGATCGTCGTGGTCGTATACGAGAAGGCGAGCCCGATCGCGAAGAGCGTCATGCCGGGCAAGACATCGGTCAGGTAGCTACCGCTGACGGAGACGAGGCTGAGGGTAAGCGTGGCGCCGATCAAGGCCGCGAGGCCGGTGAGGAGAAGCGGCTTGACGCCAATCGGTTCGGCGACACGCGCCGCGAGCGCGGACATCGCCATGATCGTCAGGGCCATCGGGACGAAGGCGAAACCGGTCTCGACGGGGGTCAACTCGAGGACCCGCTGGATGTAAAGGGTGAGGAAGAACGGCGTCGCAGAGACGAGCGTGCTGACTGCGAACGACGCCAGATCGGCACCTGCGAGGGTGGGCAGGCGAAAGAGGCGGAACGGAACGAGCGGGTCAGAAGACCGGCGCTCGGCTAGGAAAAACGCGCTCGCGAGCGCCAGCGCGCCCGCGAGCGAGACCAGCGTGGCGCTATCGCTGAACCCGGCCTGCTCGCCGCGGGTTAGGCCGTAGATCAGCCCGACGAGCGCGAGCGTAATCGTGGCGGCGCCGAAGACATCAAGTCGCCGCGCTTTCTCGTCGCGCGATTCGCGCACGACGAGCGGCGCGGCGATCGCCGCGACCACGGTGATGGGAACGTTGACCAGGAAGACCCAGCGCCAGCCCGCCCACTCGGTGATGACGCCGCCGAGCAGGAGACCGGTCGCGCCGCCGGCCGAGGCCAGGGCTCCGAAGACGCCGAGCGCGCGGTTCCGCTCGCGGCCCTCCTGGAAGGTCGTCGTCAAGAGAGCGAGCGCCGCCGGCGAGACAAAGGCGCCGGCGAGGCCTTGGCCGGCGCGCGCGACGAGGAGCACGAGCTCGTTCACCGCAAGCCCGGCCGCGAGCGATGCGGCGCCGAAAAGCAGGATGCCGCCGACGAACATCCGTCGGCGGCCGAACAGGTCCGCGGCGCGCCCCGCGAGCAACAGGAACCCGCCGAACGTCAGCGCGTAGCCCGTGACGAGCCACTGCAGGTCTGCCTGTTCGAAGCCGAGTTCGCGCTGAATGGTCGGAAGCGCAATCGTGACGATCGTGATGTCGAGGACGAGTACGAACTGTGCTGTTGCGATCAGCACCAGCGCGGGACGTCGGGAGGTCACAGAGCGATCGCCGCGACGAACGCTCTCTTCGGCTGCCGCTCGCGTGAGATGGATCCGGAGGACGGGAGGCGGGTCGCGGTTGTCTCGCCACGCTGTGCGCCGTCGAATCGCCGCCGCGCGACGGCCGGGATCATTCTGCGTTGTCCGGTCGGCCGCTCGCTCGCGAGCACGCGCCCGATCCTTTCTTGCTGCTGGAGCGCTGTCTAGCTTGTTCTCGCCGGCACTCGGCCCTGCGCCCGGCGCGCAGGAGCAGATGCGAACCGTCGAGAATCTGGGTCGCGGGGTAGGCGGAGACCGGCTTGTACACCGTCTTTGGCTGACCCGTCAGCTCTTCCGATGTGAGGCAACTGCGTCGGACTGTCCGGCAGCCGTAGTCATCCCCGACCTCTTCGCTCAGCCGCGCAGGCAACGGCATGCCCAGAACGTGGGTTTCGCCGTGCCTAACTTCGCGATGGGCACAAAAATCGGCCTCGCCGCGCCGATTAGTAAACAAAAGGCCCCGCTTAGCAGGGCCTTTGTAGTAGCGGGGGCAGGATTTGAACCTGCGACCTCCGGGTTATGAGCCCGGCGAGCTACCTGACTGCTCCACCCCGCGTCGCACGCGGAAGGATACCACGATGCACCGCTACCATGGCGGTGCCGCATGCGCGTCGCGACCGTCGATCTTGGGACGAATTCGACCCGCTTGCTCGTCGCCGACGTCGAGGACGGCGCGGTGCGCGAGGTGGACAGACGGCTCGTGATCACGCGGCTCGGCGAAGGCGTCGACGCGAGGCGGAAGCTCCTTCCCACGGCGGTCGCCCGCGTTCGGAACGTGCTCGTCGACTACCGGCGGGCGGCGGAGGCGCTCGGCGCGAAGCGGACGCTCACGCTCGCGACGAGCGCCGTCCGGGACGCGGAGAACGGCGAGGCGTTCCTCGGGGAGATCGAGTGGAGCTACGGGTTCGTGACACGGCTCCTCTCGGGCGACGACGAGGCCGCGCTCACGTTCCGCGGAGTCGCTGCCGGTCGCCCCGTCCACGACGGGACGCTCGTCCTCGACGTGGGAGGCGGCTCGACCGAGCTCATCCTCGGCGGCCCGAACGGCGTCGCGTTCCACGAGAGCTTCGACCTCGGCTGCGTTCGCCTCACGGAACGCTTCCTGGGGGACGAGGCGCCGGCTCGCCGGAACGTCCAATCGTGCCGCGAGGCCGTGCGTTCGCTCCTCGAGGAGCGCGTGCCCGAGGACGTCCGCCCCACGAGCGCGATCGGCGTCGCCGGCACGGTGACGACGCTCGCGACGCTTCATCTCGGCCTCCGCGAGGAGGATCCCGACCGGATCCACGGCCACCGGATTCCCGTCGGTTGGATCGAGCGCGAGCTCCCCCGCCTCGCGGCCGCGACGGTGGCGGAGCTTCGGCTTCGCCCCGGAATCCACCCGGACCGGGCCCCCGTCCTCGTGGCCGGAGTCGCGGTCGTCGCCGAGGTGCTCGCGTACTTCCGCCTTCCGAAGCTCGAGGTCAGCGAGCAGGACCTCCTGCACGGCGGCGCGCTCGCCGCCGCCGAGCTACCCGAGCCCCAAGAGGGCGCGGCACCGCCGGGGGCCTTTACGTGCTGTTGACCGTCGGACTGCTCTCGGCGTGAGCACACACGTCGCGAAGACGGGAGCCGCCGTGCTCTTCGAGCGCGCCCGCCAGGTGATGCCGGGCGGCAACACGCGAACGACGCTCTTCATTCCTCCGCATCCGCCGTACGCCGCCCGCGGCGCCGGCTTCGAGCTCACGGACGTCGACGGCCGCCGGCTGATCGACCTGCACTCGAACTACACGTCGCTCGTCCACGGACACGCGCATCCTGGGGTCGTTGCCGCGGCGGTCGACGCGGTCTCGGACGGGACCTGCTTCGGGCTGCCGGCGGAGCCCGAGATCGAGCTCGCCGAGACGCTGTGTGCGCGCGTCCGTGCCGTCGAGCGGATCCGCTTCACGAACTCGGGCACCGAAGCCGTCATGATGGCGATCCGGGCCGCCCGCGCGTTCACCGGCCGGCCCGGCATCCTCCGCTTCGCCGGCGCCTACCACGGGACGGCGGACGCGGTCGCGTCCGATACGTCCCCCGGCGTCCCGGAGCGAACGAGCGTGGACGTCCACGTCGTCCCCTTCGACGACGAGCAAGCCTTCCTCGCAGCGCTCGCGGAGCGGGGCGACGAGCTTGCCTGCGTCCTCCTCGACCTGATGCCGAACCGAACCGGGCTCCGGCAGGCGAGCCCTGCCTTCGCGGCGCGAGTCCGCGCCGAGACGGCGAGACGCGGGATCCTGCTCGTGGTCGACGAGGTGATCACGTTTCGCCTCTCGCACGGCGGGCTCCAGGAGCGGTACTCGCTCTCGCCGGATCTCGTGACGTTCGGGAAGATCATCGGGGGTGGGTTCCCAATCGGGGCGTTCGGCGGGCGAGCCGACGTAATGGCGGTCTTCGATCCGTCACGGCCGACGTCGGTCCCGCACGGCGGCACGTTCTCGGCGAACCCGGTCGCCATGCGCGCGGGGCGCGTCGCGCTCTCGCTCCTCGACGAGAGCGAGATCGAGCGGATCAACGCACTGGGGGATAGGCTCCGCGCCGAGCTCGTCGCGCTTCCGCTCGAGGTCGTCGGCCGCGGATCGCTCCTCGGGATCACCGCCGTACGCGACGAGCCACGCCTTTGGTGGCGGCTCTACGAGGCGGGCCTCCTGGTCGCGCCGATCGGCCTCGCGACCGTCTCGACGCCGATGGACGAGCCGGTGGTCGACGAGATCGTCGAACGATTCGCGGTCGCGCTGAAGGAGCCCGGGCCCTAGCGAACCCTCACGGGTAGATCCCCCGCGCATGCAGCGCGTCCGTGACCTCGCGGATGCTCGTCACGAGCGCCGCGCGACGGAGCGACAGGTCTTCGCGCTCGGCGAGCGCCCACACCCGTGCAAGCGCGTCGCGCATGAGGTCGCCGAGGCGCTCGCGGATCTCGGGCGCGCCCCAGAAGAGTCGCTGGATGTCCTGCACCCACTCGAAGTAGGAGACGGCGACGCCGCCGGCGTTGGTCAGAATGTCCGGGAGGACGACGATCCCCCGTTCGGCGAGGATCTCGTCCGCCTCGAGCGTGGTCGGCCCGTTCGCCCCCTCCGCGACCAGGCGCGCCGAGATGCGTCCCGCGTTCTCCTCGGTCACCTGTCGTTCCGTCGCCGCGAGGACGAGGACGTCACACGGGAGCTCGAGGAGCTCGGCGTTCGTGACGTCCCGGGCCCGCGCGAAGCCGGCGACGCCGCGGGGCTGGAGCCGCCACTCGGCGAGCGCTGCGAGGTCGAGCCCCTCCTCGTCGTAGATGCCGCCGTGGATGTCCGAGACGGCGACGACGCGGGCGCCTCCCGCTGCCAGCTCGTGCGCGGCGACCGCGCCGACCTTGCCGAATCCCTGCACGACGCAGGCGGCGCCGGCGAGGCCTCGCCCCAACCGCTCCATCGCCCCCTCGACCACCATCACGACTCCGATCCCCGTCGCCTCGGGTCGCAAGACGGACCCGCCGACCGAGAGCGGCTTTCCCGTCACGATTTCCGGCACGGCGTGGCCGACCTGCATCGAGTACGTGTCCATCATCCACGCCATCGTTTGCTCGTCGGTCGCCATGTCCGGCGCCGGGATGTCACGCTGGGGGCCGATAAGGGGCAGGAGCTCGGCAGTGAACCGGCGCGTCAATCGCTCGCGCTCGCCGAGCGAGAGCGCTCGCGGGTCGCACCGAACGCCGCCCTTCGCACCTCCGTACGGAAGCCGAAGGAGGGCGCACTTCCACGTCATCCACATGGCGAGCGCCGCACACTCGCCGAGCGTCACCGCCGTGTCGTAGCGAACGCCACCCTTCGTCGGGCCGAGAACGCTCGAGTGCTGGACGCGATAGCCCGGATACACCGCGTGCGAGCCGTCGTCCAAGCGGATCGGGATCGCCACCGAGAGAGCCCGCTCGGGGTAGCGGAGCATCGCGGCCGCATACCCGCTCGAGTCGGCTACGGCGAGCGCCCCGTCCAGCTGGCCGAGGGCGGTCAGGAAGAGCGGGTCGTCGAGCTCCGGCGGTAGGTCAGGCCGGTGCGCGGCCAGGGGGGTGGTGACCACTGAGCCGAGTCTACGTTTTGGCCGCCCGAGCTCCGGCGCGATAATCGCGCCCGAGTGGGCACGACGCGCGAATCGACGCCGACCCAGCCCGTCGACGCGCCGGCGCGCGAGATGAACCCGTTCGAAGCGGTCAACCTCTTCTTCGACCGCGCGGCCGACCACATCGGACTCGCCGACGAGATGCGCGCCGTCCTGCGAACGACGTACCGCGAGCTCACGGTCCAAGTGCCCGTCCGCATGGACGACGGCTCGCTCGAGGTCTTCACCGGCTACCGCGTCCAACACAACGGAGCACGCGGCCCCTACAAGGGCGGGATCCGCTACCACCCGGACGCCGACCTCGACGAGGTGCGGGCGCTCGCGGCGCTCATGACGTGGAAGACGGCGCTCGTCGACATCCCGTTCGGCGGCGCGAAGGGCGGCGTCCGGTGCGATGCGCGGGCGATGAGCGTCGCCGAGCGCCAGCGCCTGACGCGGCGCTTCACGCAGCAGATCGGCTACGTCCTGGGCGTGAACCGTGACATCCCGGCGCCCGACGTCAACACCGACGTGCAGACGATGGCCTGGATGATGGACGCCTACTCGTCGCGCTACGGGTACACGCCCGCGATCGTGACCGGGAAGCCGGTCGAGCTCGGCGACTCGCTCGGGCGCGAGGCCGCGACCGGGCGCGGCTGCGTGTACTGCCTCGCCGAGGCGGCGAAGGACCTCCGGATCGACTTGGACGGCGCCACCGTCGCCGTCCAGGGGTTCGGGAACGTCGGCTCGTGGTTCGCGCGCCTCGTTCTCGACCTCGGCTGCCGCGTCGTCGCCGTCTCGGACGTCAACGGCGGCATCTACCGCGGCGAGGGGATCGACATCCACCGCGTCCTCGCCCACGCGCGCGAGTCGCGATCCGTCGTCGATGCGCCCGGCACCGAGCGAGTCACGAACGAGGATCTCCTCGAGCTCGACGTCGACGTCCTCGTCCCGGCGGCGCTGGACGGCGTCGTCAACCGCGGAAACGCGCACCGCATCCGCGCCCGCGTCGTCATCGAGGCGGCGAACCACCCGGTGACGCCCGACGCCGATGCGGTTCTCGACGATGCGGGGAAGATCGTGATTCCGGACATCCTCGCGAACGCCGGCGGAGTCACCGTCTCGTACTTCGAGTGGGTGCAGAACATCCAGCAGTTCCGTTGGGAGGAGGAGCGCGTGAACGAGGAGCTCCGAAAGGCGATCGCGCGCGCGTGGCAGAACGTGCACGGGAGGGCGGCCGTCGATGCGATACCGCTTCGCCTCGCCGCCTTCGTGAACGCGGTCGAGAAGGTCGAGCGCGCCGACCGCCTGCGCGGCTACGTCTGAGCGCGGGCGGGCGCGACCTCGAGCTCGAGCCCGTCACGCGCGACGACGCGCACGCGCTCGCCCGCGTCGACGCCGCCCTCGCAGCGCGCCTGCCAAAGCTCGCCGGCGATGCGCACCGTGCCGTTCGGGCGGCACGGTGTGACCGCCTCGCCGAGCGCGCCGATGAGCGCCTCCGCCCCGACCGCTGCCGGGCGGCGCCGCGAGAGGCGGATCCAAAAGGCCGCCTCCGCCACTTCCACGAGCGCAGAAGCGACGACCGCGGTCAAGCCCCATCTGGTTGGAAGGACGAAGACCGCGAGCAGGATCGCGCCGAGAAGGAGCACGGCCCGACGCTAGCGCGGATGACGCTTGCGGACGGGTGGCGAGCGCGTTCCCGGGTCCGTCTCGGCCCCGGCAGCTCGTCGGAATCTTCCAACCGGCATCGCCGGCACGACCTCACGCGGAAGAGCCCGCCTGCCGCCCGAGGGCGAGCGGCAGGCGGGCTCGTCGTCTGGCCGTGCCGTGCTAGCCGGTGAGCTCCGCGGCCGTCTTGAAGATCGCGACGGCGCGGATCCGAGCGACACACCGCGTGCTTCCTACGACGCGGATGCGGATCACTCCCACGCGCTGGGGGCGAAGCGTGAGCCGGGCGTACCCCGCTGCACCGGTTCTCGCGCCCGTACGAACCCCGGCGCCGCGGGCGATCACGTGGGCTCTGCGCATCGGACGTCCGTTCTCGTTGATCACCCGCACGCGGACCGTCGTCCGGACGCCGACCTTAACCCTGTGCTTCGACATCGTCAGGTATGCGCAGACGGGAGTCCCCTGCCCACCGCCACCGGGCGGAGGCGGGGGCGGCGGAGGCGGAGGAGGCGGCGGAGGCGGAGGAGGCGGCGGGGGCGGAGGCGGCGAGCCGACCTGCAGGCGGATGTTGTCGATCGCAGCCGAGTCGAGCACCGTCACCTCCATCCGTGCGACGCCTGACACGCCGACCGACACGGTCGTCACGTCGGCTTCCCCCCCGCTTCCGCTGAAGGGAACGTTCGCGATCAGGCTGCCGTCCGCCGCGAAGAGGTCGACGGATCCGGTGTGACTCGCCTCGACGTCCAGCAGGTCGAAGCTCTCGACCGTGACCGATCCTGGCCCGAACTGCGAGAAGTCGAACCGGTACACGCCGCCGCCGATGTAGACGTCGGGGTTGTCGACGATCCCGTCTCCATTCGCGTCCGTGAGGTAGCGACCGATCGTGAGGACCTTGCCGAGCTCGGGCCTGTACATGTCGGACTCGTTCCCGCTACAGGCCGTCGGGCCCCCGCCGCCGCAGGCCGCGTCGAAGACGATGGCCGCATTCGTGCTGACGGCGGGATCGGCACTGTCGCCGTACACCCCAACGGAGCCGCTCATCGTGGCGCCGCTCACGCCGGCGCCCGATGCGACCTCGTCGACGATCATCCCCTCGGGCAGCCCCTCGAAGTCGATCACGGCGGCGCTCTGCGCGAACGCGCCGGTCGGGACGAGGAGCGACGCGAGGATCGCCGCTACTAGGGCGACGGGCGGCCGGAGTCTCTTCCGACCGTCGCCCGCGCGCCTATTGACGGGCGAAAAGACGCGAAGTAAATCGTTCATTCTCCCTCTCCTTGACGGATTCGTGACGAGCGGTACATCAGTGGCGAGCGGCGGCTCGAACGGGTTCGCGATACGCGGACACCGCCTCGCGCGACCGGCGTGCAGCCCGTCCCTTGAGGCCGAGACCGGAGCGCAGCCGCATAGCGCTCGAGAACACCGCAGAGTCTCCTTCGCCTGATTGCCGCTGGGGAACCCCCGTCTCTGAGGGACCCCCCTGTCTCATGAGTGTGCCCCAGAACCGCGACGAGGGCAACGCACCAGGCGGCAGATCCCCCAGAAGGGGGATGCACCGGACGGCGGGGGACGCCGGCGGCGAGCTCTTCTCGGTCATCTTCCCCCTCGCGAAGTGGAGAGGCTGTCCTCCTTCGGGGAACCTGGGAGGACTCGGGGGGCGTCGAGAAGACGATGGCCGCAGATCCGTCTCACGCGCGCCGGAGCATATCGTGAGCGGCGGATGGCGTCCAAGAGCGCGGAAACGAGATCGCCGAAACGCCGGCGGCGACGGCGGTTCCCCGCGTGCGGCAAGCGCGTAACGTCGTCGAGGGATAGCGGAAGCCCGGAACGCTCGAACTGAATCGTGAAAAGTTCCACTCGCCTCCCTTCCCGTACGAGCAATCCACCGAG
>JALZGN010000210.1 GCA_030861005.1 Actinomycetota bacterium | reverse complement strand
CGACGCGGTCCGGCTGGAACGCCTTGCCGAGCTCCGCTGCGACGCGAGCGCCGATCTCGCGAGCGGTCGCGTCCGTCGCCTCGTGCTCGGGCGCGAGAACGCAGAAGACCCACGCGACCTCGCCCTTGACGTCGTGCGGAATCCCGATCGCAGCCGCCTCTGACACGGCCGGGTGACCGACGGCAACCGACTCGAGCTCGGCCGGCCCGATTCGCTTCCCGGCGATGTTCAGCGTGTCGTCCGAGCGCCCGTGGAGGTACCAGTAGCCGTCCTCGTCGACCGAGGCCCAGTCGCCGTGCACCCAGACGCCCGGAAGGCGGCGCCAGTACGTCTCCAGGTAGCGCTCCGGGTCGCGCCAGAAGCCACGGGTCATGCCGGGGAACGGCTTGCGGCAGACGAGCTCCCCGACGTCCCCGCGGACGGGCCTTCCCTCGGCGTCGACGACGTCCATCGCCATCCCGAGCGCGGGGCCGCCGAGCGAGCACTCCTTGATCGGGATGGCCGGCGTCGGCGAGAGGAAGCAGGCGCCGACCTCGGTGCCCCCGGAGCAGTTGATGATCGGGCAGCGTCCGCCGCCGACCTTCTCGTAGAGCCACCGGTACGGCGCGGGGTTCCACGGCTCCCCGGTCGTCACGATCGTCCTAAGCGAGGAGAGGTCGGCGTCCGGGTCGCCGTGGAGAAGGAGGGCGCGAATGAGTGTCGGCGAGCAGCCGAGAACGGTTACCCGCTCCCGCTCGACGAGCGTCCAGAGTCGGTCGGGCGGCCAGTCCGGCGCCCCCTCGGCGAAGACGAGCGTCGACCCGACGGCCCCGCCGCCGACCACCGTCCAGGGACCCATGATCCAGCCCATGTCCGTCGCGAAGTGGATCACGTCCTCGGGATGCGCGTCCGCTTGGTAGGCGACCTCGCGCGCGATCGAGACGAGGAAGCCGCCCTGCACGTGGACGATCCCTTTCGGTCGCCCCGTCGTGCCGGACGTGTACGTGAGGAGATAGGGCGTCTCGGACTCGACTGCGAGCGGCTGGAGCTCGCCCGGTCGGCCGTCGACGAGCTCGTCCCACCAGAGATCGCGCCCGGAGATCATCGGCGCCTCGCCGCCGAGCCGCCGCCATACGACGACGTGCTCGACGGACGGGGACTCGCGCACGGCCTGGTCGACGATCTCCTTCATGGCGAGCTCTCGTCCACGCCGGAGGGAACCGTCGGCGGTGACGACGACCCTCGCCTCGGAGTCCCGCAGGCGGGCGGCGACCGCGGGCGCTGCGAACCCCGAGAAGATCGGAACCTGGATCGCGCCCAGGTGCGCGCACGCGTGCGAGGCGATCGCGACCTCGGGCGACATCGGGAGGAAGATCGCGACGGTGTCCCCCGGCCGGACGCCGAGTGACGCGAGGCCCTCGGCGAGCCGCGTCACCTCGCGCGAGAGCTCGGCGAACGTGAGCTCGCGCCGCGCCCCGTCCTCGCCGAGGAAGACGGCAGAGGTCGCGTGGGGACACCGGTCCGCCCAGCGGTGGACGCAGTTCCAGGCGACGTTCAGTGTCCCGCCGACGAACCACGTCGCCCACTCGGGCCCGCGCGAGAGATCGACGACGCGCTGCCACGGCCGGAAGAACTCGAGGGCCATGTCCTCGATCGCCGCGGGCCAAAACCACTCCGGCTCCTCCTGGGAGCGGCGCACGAGCGCCCAGTAATCGGCGATTCCGTGTCGGCGCAGCAGCCGGACGACGTTCGCGCGCTCGAGCACCTCGGGCGACGGGGACCAAACGTACTCGCCCATCGTTCCGCGAAGGCTACGGGCTCCGCCGCCGGCGGCGGAAGAAGCCCGCCGAAGAGTCCCGGGCCAGGGTCGGCTCCTCGCCGAGCGCCCGGGCGGCGGCGGCGAGGTCGTCCTCGGTGAGCGTCTGGAGGTCGCGGAGCGACGGGCAGTCGAGCCCGCGCTCGGCGAGGCGCAGAGCGTGCATGTTGAGCGCCTGCTCGAAGATCGTCCGCGCGAAGCGCGCGTTTCCGAAGCCCTCTCCCCGCGGCGCGGCGTCGAAGATCCGCCGCAGCGCGTCCTCGCCCCGCTCGCCGAGCGCGTAGTGGTGCTCGGCGACGAACTTCCGCGTGATCGCGAGGAGCTCGTCGGTCGTGTAGTCGGGGAAGACGATCTCCCGCGCGAAGCGGGAGCGAAGGCCGGGGTTCGACTCGAGGAACCGGTGCATGAGCCGTGGGTAGCCGGCGACGATGACGACCAGGCGCTCGCGGAAGTCCTCCATCCGCTTCAGGAGCGTCTCGACCGCCTCGCCGCCGAAGTCTCGCTCGTGCTCGACGGTGAGGGCGTATGCCTCGTCGACGAAGAGGACGCCGTCGAGGGCTTGCCGGATCACGCGGTCGGTCTTGATCGCCGTTTGCCCGACCCACTGGCCGACGAGTCCCGCCCGGTCGACCTCGACGAGCTGGCCGCGGCGAAGGAGCCCCATAGCCCGGTACATCTCCGCGAGCAGGCGGGCGATCGTCGTCTTCCCCGTCCCCGGGTTGCCGAGGAAGACGAGATGCTGGCTCGTCGCCACCTCCGGGAGCCCGCTCTCCTTCCGAAGCGCCTGCACCTGGAGGAACGCGACGAGCGCCCGCACCTGCTCCTTGACCGTCACAAGCCCGACGAGGGCGTCGAGCTCGGCTTGGAGCTCGGCGAGCGTGCGTCCGTCCTCGGCCCGGCGGCGCGCGTCCGGCTGGAGGCGGTCGAGCTGCTCGGCGATCCACTCCGCCTCGGGTCCCCCCGTCTCGCGCAGCCGGTCGCCGAGCCGGCTGAGCACGCGGCCGGCCTCCTCGAGCGGGTTCGGCGGCATGCCGAGACGGTACCCCGGTCGTTCGTGCGCAACGCGCCGACCGCTTTGCGGCGGTTACTTAGTCCGAGCTAACATCGATCGCCGACCCTGTGGCGACGAGGGAGGTTCGATGAGAGCGCGGATTCTGGACGAGGCGAATCGAAAGTGGCTGACGCTCGCAGCGGTCGCGTTCGGCCTCTTCATGATCATGCTCGACAACACGGTCGTGAACGTCGCGCTGCCTTCGATCCAGCGCGACCTCGGCAGCGACCTCTCCGAGCTCGAGTGGATCGTGACGGGCTACGCGCTCACGTTTGCGTCCCTCATGCTGATCGGCGGGAAGCTGGCGGACCTCCTCGGGCGCCGGCTCATCTTCGTCGTCGGCCTCGCAATCTTCACGCTCGCCTCGCTCGCGTGCGGGCTCGCCGGGAGCGGCGAGGTCCTGATCGGCGCGCGCGTCTGCCAGGGAGTCGGCGCCGCCCTCATGAACCCCGCGACGCTCTCGATCATCGCGGCGACGTTCCCGCCCCATCAGCGCGGGATGGCGATCGGGATCTGGGCTGGGGTCTCCGCGCTCGCGCTCGCGATCGGCCCGCTCGTCGGCGGCCTCATCACCGAGCACATCGACTGGAGCTGGGTCTTCTTCATCAACATTCCGGTGGGGGCGCTCGGGATCGCAGCGAGCTTCGTCCTCATCCGCGAGTCGCGCGACGAGTCCGAGGAGCAGCGTCTCGACCTCCCCGGTCTTCTGACGTCCGGGCTCGGGCTCTTCGCGCTCACGTACGCGCTGATCGAGGGGAACACGTACGGCTGGACGTCCGGGCGGATCGTCGGTTCCTTCGCCGTCGCGGCGGTCGCGCTCGTCGCGTTCTTCCTCCTCGAGAGGCATCAGCGCCTCCCGATGCTCGACCTGACCCTCTTCCGGAGCGGGACGTTCGCGGGCGCGATCCTCGTCATCCTCCTCGTCGCGCTCGCGATGTTCGGCGTCTTCTTCTTCGTCTCGCTCTACATGCAGAACGTGCTCGGCTACTCGGCCGTGGAGGCCGGCGCCGCGTTCCTGCCGATGACCGTCCTGATCATTCTCGTCGCGCCGCTCGCCGGACGGACGTCCGACCGGATCGGGTCGCGGTGGTTGATGACCGCAGGAATGCTCCTCGTGGGCACCCAGCTCATCTACTTCTCACAGCTCGGGATCGCGGCGACGTTCTGGAACCTCCTCCCGGGCCTCCTCCTCGGCGGGATCGGCATGTCGCTCGTCATGACCCCGAGCACCGCGGCCGCGGTCCGCTCGGTTCCGGTCGACAAGTCCGGGGTCGGCTCGGCCGTCCTGAACGCGGCACGGCAGGTGGGCGGATCGATGGGGATCGCCGTCATAGGGGCGATCATCGCGAGCCAGGCCGGGGACGACCGGACGCCGGAGGCGTTCGTGGACGGCTTCTCGACGGCGCTCGTCGTCGCCGCCGCGATCGCCTACGCGGGCGCGTTCGTGGCCGCGGCGCTCGTCCGGCCGCACGAGCAGCCGAAGACGCCCGAGGTGCCCGTGCCGGAAGTGGCGTGACGACCCGGATCCGTCTTCCGGCGGCGGAGCGGCGAGCGGCCGTCCTCGAGGCCGCGTCCCGCGTCTTCTCGCGCGGGAGCTACCACGGTACGACCACCGCGGAGATCGCTCGCGAGGCCGGCGTCACCGAACCGATCCTCTACCGCCACTTCGCATCGAAGCGTGACCTCTACCTCGCCTGCCTCGACGCGGCGTGGGCGGAGGTGCGCGCGCTCTGGGATCGCACCGTCGCGGACGAGCCGAGCGCCGAGAACTGGCTCCTCGCGATGGCTCGTGCCTTCTTTCGCTCGGAGCGCAACCGTGCTGTCATCTCGACGCTCTGGGTGCAGGCGATCGCCGAAGCCGGGGAGGATCCCGCCATTCGCCGCTACATGCGCCGTCATATGCGCGAGGTGCACGCGTACGTAGCCGACGTCATAGCCCGAGCGCAGGAGCAAGGCGGGGTCTGCCTCGACCGCGACCCCCGTGCGGAGGCTTGGCTCTTCCTCTCGGTGGGGCTCCTGAAGATGGTGAGCGGACGGCTCGGAGGCCTCCTGGAGGGCGACTTCCCGCAGATCGTCGCCTCGCGACGGCGCTGGCTGACGGGACGCGAGTTCGAGGGGACGCTCTAGAGACTGCGCGCGTCGCCCGCCCCGCGGGAGGCAGGCCGCGCGCGAGCCGGCACCCGAAACGGCGCTCGTCCGAGGGATTTTGGATCGCGGCGCATCGGACGACCTTTCCGGTATGCCGCGCACCCTTAACAGGCGACGACCCGGAGACTACGGCTCTGCGGCCCAGCCGTGCCTCCGGGTCGGTGTCGCCGATCTGGCGCGCCTCCCGCACCCGCCTGGCGTCGCGCTCGGGTGCAGGGCAGCTGTGACTATAGGCAACGAACCCGAAAAGTCAAGCGCGGTCGGGGAGAACCTCTTCGCCGCCGTCGCCCGTCCACTCTCGTGCCGCAGCCGCTCCTTCTGACCGCCGGCGTCGCCCGCCAGCCCGTGCGTAGCTTGCTCGGGGAGCGTGTCCGTCACCTGCGCGTGAACCGGGGAATGACGCAGACCGACCTCGCGGGCGAGCGGTTCTCGAAGGAGTATGTGAGCCAGATCGAGCGAGGAAAGACTCGCCCGACGAGGGAGACGATCGCGTGGCTGGCCGCCCGGCTCGGCGTGGACGAGAAGTTCATCGAGACGGGGATCTCGACCGATGCGGTCGAGCGCACCGCCGGCCTCGTCTCCCGGGCGGAAGCGGCGGTCGAGTCGAAGGAGTACGCCGACGCGACGACGATCCTCTCGAACCTCGACCGCGCCGACCTCCAGGCCGCCCCCGACCTCGAGCTCCGCGCCCTCCTCGCCGAGGCGTGGGCGCGGTTGTACCAGGGAGAGGTCCGCAGGGCGGTCTCGATCCTGGAGCGCGCACGCGTCCTCGCCGAGGGGCCGGGGTTCGGCGACGTCGATCGCGCCGACGTCCTCTTCCGGCTCGGCTGCTGCCGTGTGAAGCTCGCCTCCTTCGCGACCGCGAACGCGCTTCTCACCGAGGCGCTCGCCCTCGCCGAGCGGTCGAGCCTCCCATGCGACCGGCTCCGCTCGCGCATCCTCGAGTGGCGCGCCCGCTGCCACCAGAGCCAGCGCGACTGGGCCGCCGCCCGCGAGGACGTCGAGCGGGCGCTCGAGCTCGCCGAGGGGCTGAACGACCGCGAGACGATCGCGCACGTCTACTTCCAGGCGTCGATCGTCGCCGAGCGCGAGGGCCGCTGGGTGCTCGCCCGCTCGTACGCCGAGCGCGCGAAGGCGATCTACGAGGAGATCGCCGACCGCGTCAACGCCGGCCGCCTCCTCAACAACCTCGGAGGGCTCAACTTCCTGCTCGGGAAGCCGGACGAGGCGCTCGCGCAGCTGAAGGACGCCTTCCGGGTGTTCATAGAGTCCGGGAGCGACGTGGAGGCCGGCTACGCCGTCTCCTCGATCGCGCAGGTCCAGCTTCGCACCGGGAACCCGTCGCTCGCCGAGGAGCACGCGCGACACGCGCTTCGCCTTCTCGCCGATCGCGAGGAGGAGACCGAGGAGATCGGGAACGCGCGGCTCGTCCTGGGCCGCTCGCTCCTCGAGCAGGGCCGGCTCGACGAGGCCGAGGCGGCGTTCGCCCTCGCCGAGGGGAGCTTCGCCCCGCTTTCGTCCGCCAGCCACACGGCCGCCGCCTGGATCGCCCAGGGGGACCTCGCCGCCCGGCGCGGCGAGGTCGAGCGGGCGGCCGATTTCTACCGGAACGCCGCCGAGGCGCTCCAAGACTTCCGGTTCTAGCGAAAGGGGGTGACCAAGTGAAGAAGCTTCGTGGAGTGATCGCCATTGCGGCGGTCGTCACCTGCGCGGTCGGCGCGACGTCGGCCTCCGCGGGGAACGGTAAATCTACGGCGAGCGAGCCGCCGCCACCGACGGCGCCGATCGTTCTTCCCGGGTTCTTCCGCGGTCCGTAGCGAAGGGAAGGAAGGCCGGCGTTCGCGGCGAATCTCTGCGGCGACGCAAGGATCCGCCGATGGAGCCCCGTCCTTCCCTTCGACCTTTGGCCCCCGTGCTCGCGACCCTCGTCGCGGTGTGGGCGCTCGCGGGCGTCCTGATCGCGGTGCAGCTCCTCTAGCGCCGGGGTCGCCCGAGCGTCGCGACGACGGCTAGCGGTTGCGCGGGGGCACCCGCCTCGGTTAACGTCTCGCTTCATTCTGTAAAGGAATGCAAGCGGAGCGGAGGCGTGCATGGCTGAGAACGGATACGCGAAGCCGGTTCTCGTCTCGACGGACTGGCTGTCCGACCACCTTTCGGACCCCGACCTCGTGGTCGCCGAGGTCGACGAGAACCCCGATCTCTACGAGGAAGGCCACATACCGGGCGCCGTCAAGCTCCACTGGCGCGAGGACCTTCAGGATCCGGTCGAGCGCGACCTCGTCGACCGCGAGACGTTCGAGCGCGTCCTCGGCGAGCGCGGGGTCGGGAACGAGACGACGGTCGTCCTCTACGGCGACAAGAACAACTGGTTCGCCGCGTACGCCTACTGGTACCTCAAGATCTACGGCCACGAGGACGTGCGGATCCTCGACGGCGGCCGCCAGAAGTGGATCGACGAAGGGCGCGAGGTGACGACCGACCTGCCGACGCGGGAGCCGCAGACGTATCACGCGGGCGAGCGCGACGAATCGCTCCGAGCCTACCGCGACCAGGTGCTCGAGTGGCTAGACGTCTCGGAGCGCGCGCTCGTCGACGTCCGCTCGCCGGGGGAGTACGCGGGGGAACTGATCTCGCCGCCCGGCTACGAGCAGGAGGGGGCGCAGCGCGCGGGGCACATCCCGACGGCGGTCTCGATCCCGTGGGCGAGCGCCGTCTCCGACGACGGGACGTTCAAGCGCCCCGAGGAGCTCCGCGAGCTCTATGCCGGGAAGGGGATCACGCCCGACAAGGAGGTGACCGCTTACTGCCGCATCGGGGAGCGAAGCGCCCACACGTGGTTCGTGCTGCGCGAGCTCCTCGGGTTCGAGCGCGTCCGAAACTACGACGGGTCCTGGACCGAGTGGGGCAACCTCGTCGACGTCCCGATCGAGAAGGGCGCCGGGCCGTAACGCGTCAGAACGTCAACACGCGCTCGTGCTGCTCGAAGAGTCGGGCGGCGTCGGGCGGCGCGACCCAGGTTCCGCCGAACCGGGCGAGGTCTTCGTCGGTCGCCCCACGGGCGACCGC
>JALZGN010000191.1 GCA_030861005.1 Actinomycetota bacterium | reverse complement strand
AGCCGTCGGGCCAGGCTCCGACGCGGTAGCGGCCGAAGCCGCACCCCACGTAGCTCTGGTTCGGGGTCGGGCGCGCGGCCGTGTAGTGGTCCCGGACCGTGCCCCACGAGAGCGCCGAGTTGTAGATGGCGACCTCGTCCACGTCCCCGGCGGAGAAGTCGTACTCGCCGTAGCTCGAGCCGAGGTAGAGAGGCGAGTCCGTCACGCCGAGTTGCGTCCCGGTCGGCCCTGATGCGAGCTGGCGCCCGTTGCGGTAGAGGCGCATCCCCTTCGTGTAGTGGAAGACGGCGACGAGGTGTTGGTAGGACGACGTTTGCACCACGGGCGGAGAGACGATTCTGAGGATCCCCGTCGAGGTCCAGACCCGGAAGACGACGCTACCGTCGACCAGGCGGAGGAGGTACTGCCCGCCCTTGCGCACGAGCGTTCCCGAGGGCGAGACCGGCTTCACCCAGGCTTCGAGCGCGAGCGCATAGCGCGGGTTCAGGCTCGGGGAGGAGTCGACGCTGACGGTGCCGAGGCCGGAGAAGCTGGCGCCGAGGTCGGGATCGGAGGCGAGGGCGCCGGGGACGGCGAGCGGAAGGGCGCCGGTGAAGGTGCCCTCGTTCTCGCCCTTCAGATCACAGGCTACGGCATCGGCGCCCTCGCTGAGGCCTGCCGCCTCGTCGAGGCGGTAGTAGGCGCGCAGGCTCTGCGACGCGAGGACGAGCCGCGAGTACCCGGGGGAGGCGCTTCCACACGGGCTCGCCTGCGCGCTCGCGGGTGTGGCGAAAAGGAGCGCGAGCATCGCACCCACCGCCGTGCAGAATGTCGCCGCCCCTTGCCGCATCGCGCCGAAGTCACCGCGCTCGGTACCCGCAGGACTCTATCTTCAACCGCGCCGCGGGGGCGACGATCAGCAGGTACGGCGGGCGACGCAGGGCGCGATCACACGGAGGTAGCGCGCCCAGTCGACGCCGCGGGCGAGCTTCCCGACCCACACGTTCTCCCAGCGCGTCCACCCGTTCGCCTTCGCGAAGGCGACGAGCGGGTCCGCCACGCCGAAGCTCGTGAAGGTCGAGCCCGACTCCATCTTGATCCCCCACGACCCGCCGCCGGTGTCGCCCACGTACATCCCGTAGGTCGCCATCGCGCGCAGGATCGTCTTCTTCCACCTGGCCACCGGGAGGGCGGCGATCTGCTCGCGACTCATCGCGAGGCGAAAGTGCGCCCCCATCGCCGGGGCGTACCGGTTCGCGCGGCCGATCTCGGCGCAGCTTCGCCCGACCCCGCGCGCCGGATAGACGGCGCGTCCGGAGTCGCAGTGAACCACGAGGAAGAGAGCATGGTTGATGCGCCCCGCCCTGAGCTCGGCGGTGCGCACAATCCCGGCCAGGTTTCCGTACTTCGCCGCCGTCGCGCCCGACCCCAGCCCCAGGCCGTCGATCCGCGTTCGTCCGCCCCAGCGGAAAACGAGGACGCCGCCGCCACGCGGTTTGGAGCGGACCTTGTAGAGGTCGTACTCCCACCCTCGGTCCTGGTCGACGACCGTCAGGTGCGCGTCGCTGCCCCCGGCCGGGCGGGCGGCGTCCGGGATCCGGATCACGCGGCCTTCGATGGGACACCTCCCCCAGCTCCGCTCGTAACAGTGGAGGCGGAAGCGCGGACTCCGCGGGCGTGAGTAGTAGGTGGGGTGCCAGTGATCATCCTGGGTATCCGCTACCCCCGCCTCGAGGTTCTGCGCCCGGCCAAAACCGAGCATCCGCTGCACGATCCGCGAGGAGTTGGCCGCCAGCCGAGCCGAACGCGGAACCGGCCGGTTGAAGGGGCTCCGCCGCGCATACGGTCGCCAGCACCCCCCTGGCCATCTCCCCGCGCGAAAGCTCCCATAGCCGCACCCCCAGACTCCCCCGGCGCTCGGGGTCAGCACGACGAGGCGGGTCCGGCGAACCGTCCAGTGAGCGGGCTTGCGGACGCGGAGGACTCCTCGCCGCGCGGCTCTCGACACTGTGCGGACCGAGACCCAGCGGCGGGCGTGGCGGTGCTGAAGCCGCGCCGAGACGATCCTGACGCGGGCGATCGCTGCGATCCTGAAGCGGACGACGCCGGGGCGAGCGCGCCGCGCACGGAAGACGTACCGAGGCTGCCTGGCGGCAGCGGCGGCGAAGACCTCCTCGTCACCGGCCGCCGCGGACGGTGCGCTCTCGAGGCCGGGCCGGGCGCGGTCGGCGGCGAAGACGAGGATCGCGAGCGCGGCGAACCCGAGGAGCGCGAGCGCGGAAGCCGCCGACATCGCGGCGCGGAGGGCGGGGCCGCGGCGCGGAGCGGAAGCTTCTCGGGCGGGGCGAAGCCGCATACGCCGGGCGCCACTCTAGCCCCGATGCCGAGAGAGCCGCGCGAGAGCCGTCGAAGCACGCGCCGTTCGCCACTACACTCAGTGCGAGGATCGCTTGCACGCCGACGGAAGGCAGCTGACGGGAGCGCGAGCTCCGGCGGCGCTCGCGCCGGGCCTCGGCGCGGCGCTGGTCGCAAGCGTGCTCGCCGTGGCGGTCGGGCTCGCTGTGGCCTTCGACCTCCGGATCGGGACGGGGCTCGCCTTCGCCGCCCTTGCCGTCCCCGTCGCGCTCGTCGACCTCCCGCTCGTGATCGCGTTGTGGGCCGCCCTCGCCGTGTTTTCGCAGGACCCGGCCTTCGGGCAGGCGACGTCTGCCGTGGGTCTCGTCGTCGTCGGCGCCTGGCTCGCCCACGCACGCGGGCACCGCGCGACGCTTCGCTCCGCGCTTCGGCCGCACAAGCCTCTACTCGCCCTCGTCGGCCTTCTCCTCGCCTGGCTTACGCTCTCGCTCGCCTGGTCGCGCGACGTTGGCGCCGCGGCCGGGAAGCTCGTCGACTGGTATGTCGCCGCCGCCGTACTCGTCGTGTTCGTGACCTCCGTCCGGACGCCGCGAGACGTCCGCCTGGTCGTCGGCGCCCTCGTCCTCGCCGTGGTTGCCGCCGTCGGATTCGCTCTCGCCGGCGTTCAACTCGGTCCCCCGCAGACGGACCCGACCGTGAGCACCGAGGGACGTCTGGAAGGCGCGATCGGAGACCCGAACTTCATGGCGGCCTTCATCGTGGGCGCGGTCGTCCTCTGCCTCGCGCTCGCGGCGATCGTCGGGCCGGTGTCGCGCGCGCTACTCGTGCCCGCGGCGCTCCTCCTCGTCGTCGGCCTTGCCGCGACGGCCTCGCGCGGCGGGCTGCTCGCCGCGCTCGCCGCCCTCGTAACCGCCGTCGCCCTCCTGCGCGGCCGTCGCGGCACCGTCCTCGCCGCCGGCACGCTCGCCGCCCTGGTCGCGGCTGTCTGGTTCTCGGCCAACCCGGCCGCGGTCGAGCGGCTCCAGTCGATCAGGGAGGACCGTGGGAGCGGGCGGGAAGACCTCTGGCTCGTCGCGCGCCGCGTCACCGTCGATCATCCCATAGGCGGCGTCGGCCTCGCGAACTTCACGGTGCGCTCGCGCGAGTACGTGCGACGCCCGGGGACGCTCGAGTACGTCGCCCTCATCGTCGATCGCCCGCACGTCGTCCACAACACATATCTCGGGATGCTCGCCGAGACGGGTGCCGTCGGATTCGGGCTCTTCCTCGCGCTCGTCGCGGCCGCGG
>JALZGN010000180.1 GCA_030861005.1 Actinomycetota bacterium | reverse complement strand
CGACCGCGTCTTCTTCGAGCCGGGCGAGAACCACTGGCACGGCGCCGCCCCGACCCGGTTCATGGCACACATCGCGATCCAGCAGGCCGACGACGAGGGCAACGTCGCCACCTGGGGCGAGCACGTCAGCGACGAGCAGTACGCGCAGGCGCGGTCGCTCACGGAAGGAGAGAACTGATGCGTGGTGCTGTCATGTACGCGCCGGGCGACGTCCGGGTCGAGGAGCGCGACGAGCCGCGGATCGTCGAGCCGACCGACGTGGTCATCCGTGTGTCAGCGGCGTGCGTCTGCGGCTCCGCTCTGTGGCCGTACCGCGGAATCGGAGTCGAGGACGCCGCGTGGCCCGTACCGATCGGGCACGAGTACGCCGGGATCGTCGAGGAGGTCGGGGCGGAGGTTGTGACGGTCATGCCCGGCCAGTTCGTGGTCGGTTCTTTCTGGGCCTCGGACAACACCTGCGAGCTCTGCCGAGCCGGCTACCAGAGCGCCTGCGTCAACCGCGTAGCGATCGGTGCCTTGGGCGCGCAGGCGGAGTTGCTGCGCGTCCCGCGCGCCGACGGCACCCTCGTCGCTACCCCAGACCTCCCGCCGGACGACCTGATCCCGAGCCTGCTCTCGGCCTCCGACGTGCTTGGCACCGGCTGGTTCGGGGCCGTCGCAGCCGAGGCTGGTCCAGGCAAGACGGTCGCCGTGGTGGGTGACGGCGCGGTCGGACTCCTCGCCGTGCTGGCCGCCAGGCAGCTCGGCGCCGAGCGGATCATCGCCATGAGCCGCCACGAGCCCCGGCAACGGCTGGCGCGCGAGTACGGCGCGACCGACATCGTCGAAGAGCGCGGCGAGGACGGCGTGGCCGCGATCAAGGAGCTCACAGACGGACTCGGCGCCCACTCTGTGGTCGAGGCGGTCGGCACCCAGGAGTCGATGCTGCAGGCCATCAGCTCCGCTCGTCCGGGCGGGCACGTCGGCTTCGTCGGCGTCGGTCACGGCGTCGCGCTGCCCGGGATGGAGCTGTTCTGGAGCCTTGTGCATCTCCACGGAGGACCCGCTCCGGTTCGTCGCTTCCTGCCCCAGTTGATCGACCTGATCTGGACCCGCCAGATCGACCCGGGCAAGGTCTTCGATCTCGAGCTGCCGCTCGAGCAGGCCGCCGCGGGCTACGAGGCGATGGATCAACGGCGGGCGATCAAGGTGCTCCTTCGCCCGTGACTCGCCCACCAATGCGACCGCAGCGACAACGACCGCGTCCGCACTAACTCACTCAGTTTTGCGAATAAGACAACGAGCCCATCCCGCCCACATCCCGTAGGACGTCGCCGGAAGTCCCCGCCCGTACCCGGCAATCCCCGCGAGACAACCGACGAAAGCCCCGCTCCCGCCGCAAATCCCCCGCCTATCCCCTCAGCCCGGAAGCGCCATGACCGGCCTGTCACGCCGGAGGCCGGGGGTTCGAGTCCCGTCGCTCCCGTTCTCCAAACGTCCCTGCAATCAGCATCTGTCGTTGTCTTACTCGGCGGCACATGCGTGCTCGCGGGCAGCAATCGGGCAGCATGTCCAACGCCTCGCGATCACAAAATCCCTGCAAGATGGGCCTTGTCCTAACCCGCGAGAGATGACCTCCTCCAAGGTGTGAGCGACTCCGTTCCAGTACTCACGTCGGGCAATGTGACCTCCGGCGTGGTCACGCATCTGCCGACGCTCTCCAACACCGCCGCGCAGCCCGCAAGGTGCCGGCACGAGGGGCACGCGGCCCGCTGCGAACACCATCGTGCGTGCCGCTATGACGGCACGTCGACCCACGCGAGGAGCGCCGGAAGGCGGGACCGGAAGTCAGGCGGGTAGTCGTGCCCGACGCTGGGGACGACGTCCAGGCGCGACGCAATTCCTGCCGCGCGCAAGGCCTCGTGGAAGGGCTTGACGGACTCGAGCACCCAATCTTCCTCGCCCACGACGAAGGCGGCCCGAACGCCGCGCCGGACTGCCGACGGCAGCTGGCGGTCGACGTCCTCGCGCCGGATTTGGTCTACCCCGGACGCGACGCCGATGAATCGGCGGACGTCGGGCAGGCCTCCCATCAGCGCCCACTCGACCACGCGCCTGCCTCCCTGCGAGAACCCGGCGAAGATCGCGCTCCCAGACTCGAGTTCGAGCTGGCGCGTTACACGATCGCGGGCGTCGGCCACCTCGTGCGCAGCGAGGTCGACGTCGTCCCAGCCTCTACCGTCGTCGTCGCTCCCTGAACGCTGAGAGGAGAGCGGGACGCCGACGGCGTAGCC
>JALZGN010000169.1 GCA_030861005.1 Actinomycetota bacterium | reverse complement strand
CGCCTTCTCGGTCGGCGACTTCCGGCACGAGAGCCTCGGCCGCGGTTGCGACGGAGGCGGCCAGCTCGCCGACGTTTCGCAAGCGCTCGCGCTCGAGTCGGAGATCGTCCTCGCCGCCGGGCTCGAGACCGTCCGTGCGCGCGACGAGCTCGCGGAGCTCGGCGATCCGGTCGGCCTCGCCGGCGGCGACCCGCGTCGCCTCCTCGTACCGCCGTCTCGCAGCAACGTGATCGCGCCAGGCCTGCGCCAACGCGGACCGGCGGCCGAGCTGCTCGTCGCCGACGTAGGCGTCGACGAGGTCGAGCTGGAACGACGATCGCGCGAGCCTGCGTTGCTCGAACTGGCCCGACATGGCGACGAGCCGCTCGACGAGCGCCGCAAGATCCTCGCGGGCGACGGTTCGGCCCCACGCGTACGCGCGCGTCCGCCCATCGGAGAAGATGCGTCGAGCGGCGACGAGCGTCGGCTCGTCCGCCGGCCGAAGCTCGGCGATCGCCGTCGGCTCGCGCTCGTCGCCGAGGTCCGCTGCGAGGTCGAGCTCGGCCTCGACGTACGCCTCTTCGCCGCCGGGGCCGACGTACGCCGGGTCGCCGCGCGCCCCGAGCAGGAGCCCGATCGCCTGCGCGAAGATCGTCTTCCCAGCGCCCGTCTCTCCCGTGACGGCGTTCAGGCCGGGCGCGAACGCGAGCTCGGCCTCCCGGATGAGCACGAAGTTCTCGATGCGGAGGTGCCTCAGCACCGCGCTATGGAAACACCTCGTGGAGGCGCGCGAAGAACGTCACCTCGGGGAGCAGCGCGAGGCGGCTCCGCTCCTCGCCGAGGCCGACGCCGAGCGACTCTTCCGGTTCGAGCTCGGCGATCGGATGGCCGTCGGCCAGCACGCCCACCGGCAAGTCGCGAGTCCGGTTCGTGATCGTGACCGAAAGCCCGCGCGGAACGACGAGGGGCCGCGTGTGGAGCGAATGCGGGGCGATGAACGTGATCGCCATGGCGTCGATCCCCCACATGAGAACCGGACCGCCGTTCGAGAGGTTGTAGGCGGTGGAGCCCTGAGGCGTCGAGCAGATCATCCCGTCGCACGGCTGCGCGCCGAGGTCCTCCCCGCCGATCTCCCAGCCGAGCTGCACCATCCGGCCGAGGCGGCCGCTCGTCGTGACGGCGTCGTTCACCGCGACGTGCGTTTCGCCGGGGAGGTCGATCCGAAGCGTGCAGAGCTCGACGATTCGGTACTCGCCCGCGAAGACGCGCGCGACGGCATGCTCGAGCTGGTCGCCGGGCGCGCTCGTCAGGAAGCCGACCCGTCCGAAGTTGACGCCGAACACGGGCACGCGCGTGCCGAGGAAGGAGCGAAGCGCGCGGAGCATCGTTCCGTCGCCGCCGAGGACGACCGCGACGTCGGGGTCGTCGGACACGGACTCGACGAGCTCGACGTGGGCAACGTCGGCCGCGCGCTCGAGGCGCGCTACCGCATCGCCGATCGTCTCCGGCGTCCCGTGGACGAGCGCGGCACGACGCACGGGCTCACCGGCGCCGGTGCCCATCGCCTCACGCTCCGGCGACGAGGTAGACGAAAGTCTCACGGTTTCCCTTCGGCCCGGGGAGGCCGGCGTCGCAGGTCGCGACGACGCGGCCGCCCCACGACGGCACCTGCTCGGCGACGCCTCGGACGACCCGCTCGCGAACGACCGGGTCGCGGACGACACCGTTCTTCCCCACCTCGGCGCGGCCTGCCTCGAACTGCGGCTTCACGAGCGCGAGCGCCCGCCAACCGGGCGCGGCGCACGCGAGCGCGGGCGGAAGCGCCTTCGCGAGCCCGACGAACGAGACGTCGCAGACGACGAAGGTCGGCGCAAACGGCAGGATGCCGCACTCGAGCCGGCGGACGTTCACGCGCTCGAGGACGGCCGTGCGCGGGTCGTCACGAAGGCGCGGATGGAGCTGGCCGTAGCCGACGTCCAGGGCGCACACGCGCGCGGCGCCCGCCTTCAGCAGGCAGTCGGTGAAACCGCCCGTGGAGGCGCCCACGTCCAGGCAGTCCTCCCCGGTGACGTCGATCCCGAGGGTCTCGAGGGCATGGGCGAGCTTCTCGCCGCCGCGCGAGACGAACCGTGCGCCGCCGACGACTTCCACGTCGGCGCCCTCGTCCACCTGCTCGCCCGCCTTCTCGTGGCCCGGCACGCGTCCGGCGAGGACGAGCGCCTGTGCCTGTGCGCGACTCTCGGCGAGCCCTCGCTCGACGAGGAGGACGTCGAGGCGCTTCTTCACCCGGGCTAGCTTAGTCGGCCGCCCTGCCGGCTCCCGGGGCGCGCGCGCTTCGGGGCAACGACGTTACAGTCGAGCGATGCGGTTCCTCGTCTGGTGGGCGACGAACTTCGCAGCCCTCTGGTCGGCGGCCAAGCTCGTCGAGGGGGTCACGTACGGAAGCCTCTGGTGGCTCGTCATCGCGGCGCTCGTCTTCGGCCTCGTGAACCTCGTCGTCCGCCCGATCGTCGTCCTCCTCGCGCTCCCCGCCGTCCTCCTCACGCTCGGGGTCGCGCTCCTCTTCGTCAACGCTCTGATGCTGCTCCTGACGGGGGCGCTCGTCCCCGACTTCGACGTCCGCGACTTCTTCTGGGCGGCCGTCCTCGGCGCCCTGATCGTCTGGCTCGTGAACATGGTCCTCCACTGGCTCGTGCCCGAGGAGCCCTCATGGCGGCAGCGGTGGGTACGCGCATAGCGGCCTACGCTCGCCGGTCGCGGATCGTCTCGACGAGCTCGGCGAGCACCGCGGTTTCCGCGGGGAGCGCCCCGAGGCGCTCGGAGACCCGCGCCCGCGTCTCGTCGGCGAGCTCGCGCGCGCGCTCGAGCCCGAAGAGGGAGACGTACGTCGCCTTGCCCGTCGCCTCGTCCTTCCCGGGCGTCTTCCCGAGCTCCTCGGTCGTCCCGGTCGCGTCGAGGACGTCGTCGACGATCTGGAAGAGGAGCCCGAGCTCGTCGGCGAACGCGCGCCACGGAGCACG
This sequence comes from Actinomycetota bacterium, assembly GCA_030861005.1. Lineage (GTDB taxonomy): Bacteria > Actinomycetota > Thermoleophilia > Gaiellales > Gaiellaceae > JALZFU01. Next base: position 9,594 of record JALZGN010000169.1, on the reverse strand, counting down.
CCCGCGCTCGTCGACGCCTGCGACCGCGAGCGGCGCCTCGACACAGGCCGCGAGCAGGCAACCCGTCTTCAGTCGGTGCAGGCGAGCGAGCGCGTCGGGGTCCAGGTCGCCGTCCGTCGTCACGTCGAGGTACTGGCCACCGATCATTCCGAGCGTCGCGTCCGCGAGGACGCGGCCGACCTCGGGCGATGCGTAGGCGAGCGCGAGGCGAAACGCCTCGGTCAGGAGCGCGTCGCCCGCGAGGATCGCCACCCCCTCTCCGAAGCGAACGTGCGCGCTCGGCTGTCCGCGGCGAAGCTCGTCGTTGTCGAGCGCCGGGAGGTCGTCGTGGACGAGACTGAACGTGTGGACGAGCTCGAGAGCGCACGCCGCCGGCAGCAGCTCGTCGGGCTGCCGGCCGAGTGCCTCGCCCGTCGCCAGGCAGACAACGGGACGGATCCGCTTTCCCCCGCCGAGGAGCGAGTAGCGGAGTGCCTCCTCGAGCTCGCCGAGCTCGGCCGCGAACGGTAGCTCGCCGAGACGCTCCTCGACGAGCCCGCGGAGCTCGTCAGGCGGACGCATTCCCGCCCGAGTCCCCCTCGCGCCGCAGCCGCTCGATCTCGGCCTGCACCTCCCGAGCCAGCTCGGCCATCGCCGTTAGCCGCTCCACCGCGTCCTCCGAGTCGTCGCTCCGCTCGAGCTCGGCGAGCGTCGCGTCGAGGCGTGCGAGGAGGTCCTCGAGGTGCCGGCCCCCCTCGCTCCCCACGCCCCCGGTCACGCCGCTTCCCGAACGATCCGCGCGAGAATGCCGTTCACGAGCCGCGCCGCGTCTTCCGAGGCGTAGCGCTTCGCGAGCCTCACCGCCTCGTCGAGCACCACCTCGATCGGGACCTCGCCGCGGTCGAGCTCGACGAGCGCGACCCGGAGAACGTTCCGCTCGAAGGCGCCGAGTCGGTCGGCCGGCCACCCGATCGAGGCGCGAGTGATGCGCTGATCGAGAGCGGTGGCGCGCGCGGCCGCGTCCTCGGCGAGCTGGCAGGCGTAGGGGTCGACATCCCCCTCGAAGAGCGTGCCGAGCGGCTGGCCGCTCACGTCCCACTGGTAGAGCAGGACGACCGCCGTGCGGCGTGCCTCCCGCCTCGACGTCATGCGGCCGCGAGCGCGGGGAGCGCCGCGCCGACCTCGCTCAGGAACGTCGTCGTGTACTCGCCGCGGCCGAACGGCTCGCTCGCGAGGATGTCGAGCGAGAGATTCCGCGTCGTCGGGACGCCGTCGAGCTCGAGCTCGGCGAGCGCCCGCCGCGCCCGCGCGATCGCCGCGGGTCGATCCTCCGCCCACACGATCACCTTCGCGATCAGCGAGTCGTAGAACGGCGGGATCGCGTACCCGTCGTAGACGTGCGTGTCGACCCGGACGCCGGGCCCGAGCGGCGGGCGGAAGCGCGTCACGGTGCCCGGCGCCGGGAGGAACCCCCGAGCCGGGTCCTCGGCGTTGATCCGGATCTCGATCGCGTGGCCGCGGAGGTCGGGTCGGTCGGTGCGCGCGAGGGGGTGGCCGGCGGCAATCTCGAGCTGTGCGTGCGCTAGGTCGATCCCGGTGAGGAGCTCGGTCACGGGGTGCTCGACCTGGAGTCGCGTATTCATCTCGATGAAGTAGAAGGCTTCGTCCGGGGCGAGCAGGAACTCGACCGTCCCCGCCCCTCGGTAGCGAAGCGCCCCGCAGCCCCGGCGGGCTGCGCCCTCCATCTCGGCTCGAAGCGTGGGCGTCACGGCGGGCGAGGGCGCCTCCTCGACGAGCTTCTGGTGTCGCCGCTGGATGGAGCAGTCGCGCTCACCCAGCGCGAGGACGCCGCCCTCCCCGTCCCCGAGCACCTGGATCTCGACGTGGCGCACGCCGAGGAGCGCCTTCTCGACGTAGAGGGAGCCGTCCGAGAACGCCGCTTCCGCCTCTGCCGTCGCCGTCCGGTAGGCGTCCTCCAGATCGGCGGCGAACTCGACGAGACGCATGCCGCGGCCACCGCCGCCCGCGGCCGCCTTCAAGAGGAGCGGATAGCCGATCTCGCCGCCGAGGTCCTCGGCCTGGGCGAGCGAGGCGGGCCCGTCGGAGCCGGGGACGAGGGGAAGCCCGGCCGCCGCGACCGTCTGCTTCGCACGCACCTTGTCTCCCATCGTCTCGATCGTCTCCGGCCGGGGGCCGACGAAGACGAGGTCGTTCTCCTCGCAGGCGCGGGCGAACTCGGCGTTCTCCGCCAAGAAGCCCCAGCCGGGATGGACGGCCTCGCAGCCGGTCGTCGTCGCGGCGGCGACGAGCGAGGGGATGTTCAGGTAGCTGCGCGCAGCCGGAGGTGGGCCGACGTGAACCGCGCGGTCGGCGAGCCGGACGGGGAGCGAGTCGCGGTCGGCGGTCGAGTAGACCACGACCGCCTCGATCCCGAGCTCGTGACAGGCGCGAACGAGACGAACCGCGACCTCGCCGCGATTCGCGATCAGGACTCGGCCGAACACGGATGAAGTTCCGACGCGTCTCGTGCACCACGTGCGCGACGTTTCCCTCTAGGCTGAAAGCGGGGGGGCAGAGCCCGAAGGGCCCCCGGGGGGAAGACTTCGCGCGCGCGAGGCTCTCCACCCACGCTAGAGCGCGTCGAGCGGGCGCCCGTTCAGCGGCTCGAGCTCGAAGAGGAGGTCGCCGTACTGCACGGGCTGCTCGTTCTCGGCGCAGACTCGGCGGACGACCGCCTCCTGCTCGGCCTTGATCTCGTTCATGAGCTTCATCGCCTCGAGGATGCAGAGCGTCTGGCCCGCCTCGACGGCGTCGCCGATCTCGACGAACGGGGGCGCTCCGGGCTCGGGGGCACGGTAGAACGTCCCGACCATCGGTGACTCGACGCGGATCAGGTCGTCGGCGGGCGGGGGGAGCGGCGGCTCGGAAACGGTGATCTCCGCGTCGGGAGCACCCGTCAGGACGGGAGCGGCGGCCGGCCCGGCGGCCGGCGAAACCGTTTCCGTCCGGCGCACCGTCACTCGCCACTCGCCCTCCTCGATCGTGAGCTCCGCGATCCCGGACTCCTGCACGACCCGAATGAGGTCGCGAAGCCGCTCAGACTCGCTTCGCTCGAGCCCGGCGGAGTCCGCGTCGTCGCGACGACCGCGGTTTCGGATCGCACGCAGAAGGGGCTCGGCCTCCTCGTCGAAGAGCGCGACGAGGAGGAGGTCCTCCTCGCTCGCGGCGAGGCCGGCGGCCGCGCCGCGGATCTCGTCGAGTGCCTTCGGCTGCTCGTCGGCGGTCACGGCGCCGTCGCCGAGGAGCGCCACCGCCCGCCGTACGACCGGGTCGATCTGTCCGGGGGGCGACCCGTAGCGTCCCTCGACGAGGTCGCGGAGCTCGTCGACGACGATTTGCCATCGCTGCGCAGAGAGGACGTGGATGAGCGCCTGCGAGGCGAGCACCTGGCCGATCGGGGAGGCGAGGGGCGGGCAGCCGGCCTCGTTTCGGATCGCGGCCAGCTCCTCGAGCACGGCGTCGAGCCGGTCGCCGAAGCCCTGGTGGCGGAGATTCGCGTCTACCTCGGCGACGAGACCGGCGGGGAGCCCGCGCTCGGCCGCGCGCACCGCGACTCGCGGCGAGAGCGGCGAGATGGGCTCCTCGCCGAGCGCGTCGTCGACGAGCTCGGACGCCTGCCAGAGCCGCTCGACGTCGACCCTCGTGTCGAGTCCGATCCCGGCGAGCGCCTGCGAAACCGCCTCGGCGGACGCCCGGTGGAGCGAGATCGCGACCGGGTAGATCGCACACGCGAGCCGGTCGGCCCCGCCGCGAGCGGCCTCGATCGCCGCTGCGAGCGCCGCCCCCGCAGCCCCTTGCGCATGCAGACCGACCGGGAGTCCGCTCGCCTCGCCGACGCGCTCGACGAGGTCGCGCGCCTGCGCAGGACCGAGCGAGCCGCCCGGGTCGTGGATGAAGACGCGCGTCGCCCCCAGCTCGCCTAGCCGGTGCGCGCGCTCGAGGAGCACGTCCGGCGCGCCCGAGCCGCCTGGGTTGTGAACGAGGCCGACGGCGAGCTCCTTGTCGCAGACGTGGATCGCGTCGGCAGCTTCCCGCAGGTTTGTGAGGTCGTTCAGGGGGTCGTGGATCCGAAAGACGTCGATGCCGTTCTCCGCAGCGCTGCGGATGAAGCGTCGGACGAGGTCGCGCGAGAGTGGCCGCGTCCCCACGAGAAAGCGGCCGCGAAGCGCGATCCCGAGCGGCGTCGAGCACCGCGCCCGGAGGGCGCGGACCCGCTCCCACGGACTCTCGACGCCCCGGCGAACGGCCGCGTCGAAGCAGCCGCCGCCCGACACCTCAAGCGTCGCGAACCGCGCGCCGTCGAGGACGCTCGCAACCTCGAGGAGGCGCGCCGTCGGGACCCGGGCCGCGAGCGGCTCCTGGGAGAGGAGCCGGATCGTCGTATCGACGAGCGCGGGCATCGTTCAGGCCCGCGAGATGTAACGCGCCTCGCGGGGGTCGACCTTCACCCGGTCGCCGATGTTCACGAAGAGCGGCACCTGGACGACCGCGCCCGTCTCGAGCGTCGCCGGCTTCGTCACGTTCGAGACCGTGTCGCCGCGAACGCCGGGCTCGGTCTCGGTAACGGCGAGCTCGACAGACGCCGGGAGCTGGATCCCGGCCGGCCGGCCGTCGACGGTCAGGAGCTGAACCGAGCTCGACGGCTGCAGGAACGCGAGCTCGTCCTCGACGTCTCGCCGGCGGAGCTGGATCTGTTCGTACGTCGCCTCGTCCATGAAGACGACGTCGTCGCCCGCGTCGTAGAGGTACTGGACGTTTTTCGTCTCCGTGTGGACGCGCGGCATCTTCTCGCCCGCGCGGAACGTCCGGTCGACGACCGCACCCGTATCGACGCTCTTGAGCTTCGTCCTAACGAACGCCCCGCCCTTCCCGGGCTTCACGTGCTGGAACTCGACGATCCGCCACACCTGTCCGTCGATCTGGACGTGCATGCCGTTCCTGAACTGGTTCGTGGAGACGAGCTCCGCCACGCGTGGGAGTCTAGAGCGGCTCCCGCGTGCGGGAGCGCTCGCCGGTCGCGCCGTGCTCGACGGGCAGGCGCGGGCGGCGAGAGGCCGCTGCCAGGCGCCCGCTCTTCAGGCGAGCGTGACGAGGTGCTTCGGAAACGGGGTCAAGACCTCGGCTCCGTCGTCGGCGACGATCACGAGATCCTCGATGCGAACGCCGCCGAGCCCGGGAAGGTAGACGCCGGGCTCGACCGTGACGACGTTCCCGGCCGCGAGCGTGGCATCGGAGGTGTCGGCGAGGCGCGGAAACTCGTGCACCTCCATCCCCACTCCGTGACCGAGTCCGTGCAGGACCTCGTGCCCCGCCTCCTCGATCATCCGTCGCGCGATCCCGTCGACGTCGCGCGCCGATGCGCCCGGGCGAATCGCCGCGAGCGCGGCCGCCTGCGCCTCGCGACAGAGCTCGTAGGCGCGCTCGAGCTCGGCCGGGAGCTCCGCCGTCTTGAACGTCCGCGTGCAATCGGAGCAGAGGCCGGCGAGCTTCGCGCCCATGTCGACGATCAGCGTCTCGCCGCTCCCGATCGGCCGCGTGCCCGGGTGGTGGTGCGGGACTGAGGCGCTCGGGCCGCCCGCCACGATCGCCGGAAACGCCTGCTCGTCGGCGCCCTCCTCGTGGAGGATGGTCGCGAGGCGCCACGCGAGCTCGGCTTCGCTTCGCCCCACCACGCCGCCCTCGCGCGCGAGCCGCCCATAGGCCGCTTCCGTAACGCGCGCCGAGCGGCGGATCGCGTCGAGCTCCTCGTCGTCCTTCACGGCGCGAAACCGCTCGAGGACGCCGCTCGCGGGCCGGAGCTCGAGCCCGCTCGCGCCGATCGCCTGCCACGCGGCGAACGTCACGTGCCCGGCCTCGAACGCGACGGGCGGCTCGGCGAGGTCGGCGAGCTGCTTCCCGAGGAAGGACGGGATCTCGCGCGCCGACTGCACGACCTCGACGCCCTCGACCTCGCGCGCGGCGGCGACGTAGCGGCCATCCGTCAGGACGACCGTGCGATCGCGGCCGACGAGGACGGCCGCGTTCGAGCTCTCGAATCCCGTGACGTACGCGACGTTGACCGGATTCGAGACGAGGAAGGTGCGAGCGCCGAGCGAGTCGAGCTCCCCCCGCAACCGCTCGACGCGCGCCGCGCGCCGCGTCGTCGTTTGCGCTCCGTCGCTCACCGGTGCTCCGCGAGGTGGAGGAGGCCCTCGCGGTAGCCCTCGGGACCCTTGCCGACGATGCGGGCGGCGACGACGTCTGCGAGAACCGAGGTGCGCCTCCACTCCTCCCGCTTCGTGACGTCCGAGAGGTGCACCTCGACGACCGGGCACGAGAAAAGCTCGACCGCGTCTCGGATCGCGTAGCTGTAGTGGGCCCAGGCGCCCGGGTTGAGAATGACGCCGGTCGCCCACGGGCGCGACTCGTGGCACCAGTCGACGAACTGGCCCTCGTGGTTCGTCTGGCGGCAAACCACCTGGAGGCCGAGCTCGCGTCCCCACCGGTAGATCCGGTTCTCGAGCTCGTTCAGGCTGAGGTCGCCGTAGAGCGCGGGATCGCGGTCGGCGAGGGCGTTCAGATTGACGCCGTTCAGGACCGCCACCTGCACGGGCCGAGTCTAGTCCCGGATGAGCGCGTCGAGCGCCGCGCGGACCTCCCGATCCGGGAGCTCGACGCCGAACTGCGGCTCGCCCGGAGCAGGGAGAAGGACGAGCCGCGTCCGCGCCCCTGCCGCCTTCTTGTCGCGCTTGAGCGCCGCCCAGGCGCGCTCGCGGTCGACTCCCACCGGTTCCGGCCGGAGAAGCTCCTCGACGACGTCCGTCGGGCGGCCGGAGAGCCGTAGAGCCGCGAGCAGTCCGAGCGCCACGGCGTCGCCGTGCGGGAGCGAGTAGTCGGAGGCGGTCTCGAGCGCGTGGCCGAACGTGTGCCCCAGGTTCAGAATCGCCCGTCGCCCCGTCTCGTACGGGTCCGAGACGACGACGGCCGCCTTGAAGGCCGCACAGGCGCGGATCATGTCCTCCTCGGCGAGCTCCCACACCGCTCGGTCGGCGAGGAGCCCCGTCTTCACGATCTCCGCCATCCCCTGGCGGCGCTCCCGGCGGGGAAGCGTGGCGAGGAGCTCGGGATCGACGACGACGCGCGCGGGGAGATGGAAGGCGCCGACGAGGTTCTTGCCATTGGGGAGGTCGATCCCGACCTTGCCGCCGATCGCGGCGTCGACTTGGCCGACGAGCGTCGTCGGAACGGCGAGCCAGCGAACCCCGCGCGCGTACGTGGCGGCGACGAAGCCCGCGACGTCGGTCGTCGACCCGCCGCCGTAGCCGACGATCGTCCCGTCACGCCCGATGCGAAGCTCGTTCCAGAGGCGCTCGGCGATCGCGAGCGTCTTCGCCGCCTCCCCCGGCGGAACGGGGTGCACGCGCGCGACGAGGGGCGGTGGGTGGAGCTCGAGAACGGTCGCGTCGCCGACGAGCGCGACCCCGCCCGCGACGGGCACGCCCGTTTCGAGCTCGCCCAGGGCGCCGCCGGCGACCTCGATCGCGAGGAGGGCGAGGAGCACGCCGTCGACGTCCCCGGCGACGGCGTCCGCCGCTTCCCGATACAGCGGGATGCGCTCGGCGTAGAGGCGATGGAACTCCTCCTCGCTCTGCCCGAGCGGGCGGTCGCTTCCCGCGACGCGTCGCCACGCCTCCGCTGGGTCGACGTCGAGGAGAACCGTGAACCCGCGCTCGCGACAGCGAGCACGCGTCGCCGCGGCGCCGAGGGCCCCGCCGCCGAGAGCGACGACGCTCGGTTCGACGCGCGCGAGCGCGTCGGCCGAGGCCTCCTCTTCGATCCGGCGAAAGCCCGGCTCCCCATCCCGGAAGAGCTCGGCGATCGAGCCGTGGGCGGCGACGATCTCCTCATCGACGTCCACGAACGGCCGCTCGGTGAGACGTGCGACCTCTCGCCCGATCGTCGTCTTCCCCGCCCCCATGAAGCCGACGAGAACGAGGTGCCGGCCGACCGCGCCGGGTGCGGAAGCGGTCACGGTTCCGCGAAGTTCCGTAACCGCCCGTGCGCCATGTGTGCGCGCGCGGGCGCTACGCTGACCGCGAGGGGGTAACTCGGGGGGGTCCCCCGGGGGCAGACTCGCGCGAGCCCCCGAGCCGCCGCGGATTCGCGGGTCAGTGAGAACGCCAAGGGATCCGGTCGAGGTAGGCGCGGTGCGCGACGAGGAAGTCCTGGAAGGAATCGCCGCCGAACTTCTCGCGCGCGGCGCGCGCGAGCTCCCACGCGACGCACGCCTCCGCGACGACGGCGAGCGCCTCGACCGCGGCGACGTCCGAGCGCTCGACGAGGGCCTGGCCGGGTTCGCCCGTCTCGAGGTCGGCCGAGCGGAGCGGACGCATGAGCGTCGGCAACGGCTTCATCGCGACGCGGATGACGATCTCCTCGCCGTTCGAGACGCCCGCCTCGATCCCCCCCGCCCGGTTCGTCTCCCGCCGATATCCCTTCTCGCCGCGAACGATCTCGTCGTGCGCCTGCGAGCCGCGCCTTGCCGCGAGGGCGAAGCCCTCGCCGATCTCGACGCCCTTGACCGCCTGGGTGCCCATCAGGACGGCCGCAAGCCGGGCGTCGAGGCGCTCCTCCTTCGTCGCGTACGAGCCGAGGCCCGGCGGGACGCCGCGGGCACGCACCTCGACGATCCCGCCGACCGTATCGCGCTCATTCCGTGCCTCGTCGATCCGCCGCACGAGGTCGTCGTCCGTGACGCGGCCTTCGACCTCGATTCCGAGCGGGGCAAGGAGCGCCTTCGCGACCGCTCCCGCAGCTACGACCACCGCCGTGTGACGCGCGCTCGCGCGCTCGAGCGCGTCGCGGACGTCCTCAAGCCCGTACTTGAGCGCGCCGGCGAGGTCGGCGTGCCCTGGACGAGGGAGCGTGACGCGCTCTCTGCCCTTCCCCGCCGGGTCGCCCTCCGGCGGCCAGGGGCTCATCCCCCAGGCCCAGTTCTCGTGGTCTCGATTTCGAACGACGAGCGCGAGCGGCGTCCCGAGCGTCCGGCCGTGTCGAAGACCGGCGAGCACCTCCACCGAGTCGGTCTCGATCCGCTGCCGCGGGCTCCGCCCGTAGCCCTGCTGGCGCCGGGCGAGGTCGTCGTCGATCGCGGCTCGGTCGAGCACGAGGCCGGCCGGGAGGCCGGCGACGATCGCGACGAGGGCGGGCCCGTGCGACTCGCCGGCCGTCGAGAGCGTGAGCGTCACTCGCGGGAGGTTAGTGCGGCGCGCATCACCTCGACCGGGGCCGGGACGCCCGTCCAGCGTTCGAACGAGGCGGCCCCCTGCCGCACCAGCACCTCGAGCCCGTCGACGACCGCCGCGCAGCCGGCCGCCCGCGCGGCCTCGACGAGCGCGGTCGGGGAGCGGTCCGCGCTGTAGGCGAGGTCGACGACGGCCTGGCGAGCGTGCGGCGAGACAACCGCCTCGTCGCGCACGGGCGTCGCGTTCACGAGCACGTCCTCGCTGCCGGCGGGCGGCCAGCGCTCCTCCGCCGCGATCTCGCGCTCCGGAAAGACGGCGCGCAGGCGCAGGG
>JALZGN010000154.1 GCA_030861005.1 Actinomycetota bacterium | reverse complement strand
GCTGTAGGTCCAGCGGCCGGTCTCCTCGTCTTTCCGAAGCGCGGGATCGGGCACGGTGAGGCCGAGCTCCCAGACTTGAGGCACGTAGCCGTCCAGGAACTGCTGGCGCGCGTCCTCGTTCGCCTGGCTTTTGATCCGCCACTCGTACATCGGGTCTTCCTCGACCGGGATCGGGTTTCCGTGGAACGTCATGAGCGGCCCCCACCAGCGGTCGAGCGCCTCCTGGACGAGCTCGCGCTGCTCGTCCGTGCCCGTCACCATCGCGAGGACGACGTCGCGGCCGTGGAGGATGTGGAACGACTCCTCCCAGCAGATCTTCTTCATGATCCGCGCGTACGGCGCGTAGGAGCACTTGAGGAGCGCCTTCTGGGAGATGATCGCCGCGGCGTCGACGAGCCAGGCGATGACGCCGACGTCGCCCCAGGTCTTCGTCGGGTAGTGGAACACGTTGTGGAACTTGCTCTTGCCCGAGACCAGGTCGTCGAGGCAACGCTCGCGCGGCTTCCCCAGGTCTTCGACGACGCGGTAGATGAGCTGCGCGTGGCCGACCTCGTCTTGCACCTTCGCCGTCAACGCGAGCTTCCGCTGGAGCGTGGGCGCCCGCAATATCCATTCCCGCTCGGGAAGCACGCCCATGAGCTCCGAATTCGCGTGCATCTCGATGAACTTGACGAGCCTTGCGCGGTACTCGTCGGGGAGCCAGTCGGTCGCCTCGACCTGTCCGCCGGCCTGCACGTACTGCTTGAAGTCGTCCTCGCCGCGCGGCGCCATTTGCTCCTCCTACCGAACGGTCGTTAGTGTGCGCCGACATTAGCACGCCTCGCCGTCAAGAGCTCGCCCGCCACGCGGCGCGCCTGTTCGCCGAGAAGGGCTACCACGGGACGTCGATCGGCGACCTCGCCGATGCGCTCGGGGTCCAGAAGGGATCGCTCTACGCCCACATCGAGGGGAAGCAGGAGCTCCTGTACTCGACGATGCGCGAGGGCGCGGACGCGTTCCACGCTGCGCTCGACGCGATTCCGGAGCGCATCCCGGCGACCGAGAAGGTTCGGCTCGCCCTTCGCGCCCACCTCGCCCTCGTCGCCGAGCAGCTTGCGGTCGCGACGGTCTTCGTGCAGGAATGGCGCTACCTCGAGGGCGGGCGGCGCGACGAGATCGTCGCCGAGCGGCGGCGCTACGAGGAGCGGATTCGCGCCCTCTTCCGCGAGGGAAGGGAGCAGAGCGAGCTTCGGACCGACCTCGACGAGCAGGCGGCCGCGCTCCTCTTCCTCTCGGCAGCGAACTGGGCGTACACCTGGCTTCGCCCCGACGACGACACGGACGCCGTCGCAGATCGCTTCTATGCGCTGCTGATCGAAGGCATGCGGGGCTACTCGACACCGGCGTGATCGTGGCGCGGAGGCCTTCTGGCGGCATCGAGTGGCCCCGCTGCCGCTATCCGTGAACGGGTGGCGGCGGCTCTCCTCATCGTCAACCCGTTCGCGAGTCGCGTAACGCCCGCGCTCGTCGCCGCCGTCGAGCGCGAGCTCGGGGACGTCGAGACGCGTCTTACGCAGGGGCCCGGGCACGCGATCGCGCTCGCGCGCGACGTCCGCTCGGAGCGGCTCTACGTCTTCTCGGGGGACGGCGGCTTCAACGAGGTCGTGAACGGCCTCGAGGAGGCGGTCCCGGTCGGGTTCATCCCCGGCGGCGGGACGAGCGTCCTCCCGCGCGCGCTCGGCCTCCCGCGCGATCCCGTGGAGTGCGCGCGCGCGCTCGCGCGCTCCGAGGCCACGCGGCGCATCTCGCTCGGGCGCGCGAACGGACGGCGCTTCACCTTCTCGGCCGGCCTCGGCCTCGACGCCGAGCTCGTCCGCGAGATCGACCGGGTCAGGTGCTCGGAGGGCCGGCGACCGGGAGACGTGACCTGGGTCGCGACGCTCGCGCGGCTTCTCGGCTCGCGGCGCGGGCGGCTCCCGCCGGCCGTCACCGTGCTCGGACGAGGCCGGGCGGCGTTCGCGCTCGTTGCGAACTGCGACCCCTACACGTACGCCGGGCGCTTGCCCATCCACGTCGCGCCCTCGGCACGCTTCGAGCTCGGCCTCGACCTCGTCGCGCCCGTCGAGCTTCGTCCCGCCCGGCTCGTGCAAGCCGCGTACGCCGTCGTCGTTCGCCCGACCCACGTGCGCGCGCCGTGGGTGATCCACGTCCACGACGCGGACGAGCTTCGGGTCGAGTGCGACGTGCCGACTCCGCTCCAAGTGGACGGCGAGGACCTCGGTGACGTGGCCGACGCGCACTTCGTCGCCGAGCGCGGTGCTCTCGACGTCATCGTCACGTGACGCTCGTTCGTTCCCCCGGCGAGACGGTCCGCCCGCTTCGCGGACTCGTGCGAGGGCGGGAGAAAGCGGCTCGTACCCGACCCCGCGAGTGCGGGCCGCTCCGGCCCCGTGGGGTACATTCGCCTGGCGATGGCCCAGGTACTTCCCGCCGAGCACGAGCTTCGGCGCGTGATCGGCGACGGCGCGGCGGTCGCGGACGGCGAGGTCGAGGGGCTCGACGAGAGCGACCTCCTCGCGCTCTACGGGGACATGGTGCTCCTGCGAACGTACGACGAACGCTCGCTTGTCTACCACCGCCAGGGTCGCATCGGGACCTACGCGATCTTTTGGAACCACGAGGCGATGCAGGCGGGCTCCGCCTACGCGCTTGCGGACGACGATTGGATCTTCCCGTCGTATCGTGAGTCGGCGATCGGCCTTCTGCGCGGCATGCCCGCGGCGACCGTCCTCTCGTGGTGGCGCGGCCATCCGGCCGGCTGGTGGAACCCCGTCGACTACAACGTCGCCTCGATCTGCGTTCCGATCGGGACGCACGTGCCGCATGCGGTGGGCCTCGCCTGGGGAAAGAAGCTGCGCGGTGAGGAGGCATGCGCGATCGTTTACTTCGGCGACGGGGCGACGTCGGAGGGCTCCTTCCACGAGGGCGCCAACTTCGCCGCCGTCATGCAGGCGCCCGTCGTCCTCTTTTGCAACAACAACCAGTGGGCGATCTCGACTCCGCTCTCCGCGCAGACCCGGGCGGAAGCGCTCGCGGACAAAGCGGTCGGGTACGGCATGCCGGGCGTCCGCGTGGACGGAGCCGACGTCCTCGCTGTCTACGACGTCACGCGCGAGGCCCTCGAGCGCGCCCGGGCCGGCGAGGGTCCGACCTTCATCGAGGCGGTGACGTACCGAACCGCACCGCACGCGACCGCCGACGATCCGCGAGCGTACATCGACCTCGAGCGCGTGGAGGAGGAGCGGAGGCGCGAGTGCGTTGGGCGCTACGAGGCGTACCTCCGTCGCATCGGCGTCTTGACCGACGCGACCGCGGCCGAGGTGCGCGAGGAGGCGGCGGCGGCGATGCGGGCGGCGATCGCGCAGGCGGAGGCCGAGCCACCGGCCGACGTCGCGCTTCTCTTCGAGCACGCGTACGCCGAGCCGCCCCGCGCCTTCGCCGAAGAGCTGGCGGAGCTTCGCCGTCTCCTCGGGGGATCGGTTGGCTGAGCGGACGCTCGTCGACGCGGTGAACGAGTGCCTCCACGTCGAGCTCGAGCACGACGAGTCCGTCATCGTGATGGGGGAGGACGTCGGCCGCGCCGGCGGCGTCTTCCGCGCGACCGCCGGCCTGCGGGCCCGCTTCGGCCCGGACCGCTGCGTCGACACCCCCCTTGCGGAAGCCGGGATCCTCGGCACGGCCGTCGGCCTCTGCATGGCCGGCTGGCGCCCCGTCTGCGAGATGCAGTACGACGCGTTCAGCTACCCGTGCCTCGACCAGCTCATCACGCACGTCGGTCGCTACCGGTGGCGGACGGGCGGCAGGATGGCGTTCCCGCTCGTCGTCCGCATGCCCTACGGCGGGGGCGTGCGCGCGCCCGAGCTCCACGACGACTCCCCCGAGGCGTACTACGTCCATACGCCCGGCGTCAAGGTGGCGATCCCCTCGACGCCCGCCGACGCGAAGGGCCTCCTCGCCGCCGCGATCCGCGATCCCGATCCCGTCGTCGTCCTCGAGCCCAAGCTCCACTACCGAACCATGCGCGGAGAGGTCCCGGAGGGGGAGCACGTCGTCCCGCTCGGCGAGGCCCGCCTCGCACGCTCGGGCACCGACGCGACGCTCGTCGCCTACGGGGCGATGGTGCCGCTCGCCGAGCAGGCTGCAGACGTCCTCGTCGACGAGGCGAGCGTCGAGGTGCTCGACGTGCGGAGCCTGAAGCCGCTCGACGAGGACGCGCTTCTCGCGTCGGCTGCGAAGACGGGGCGCGTCGTGATCGTGCAGGAGGCGCCGCGGACGGCGGGGTACGCTGCCGAGCTCGCCGCGATCCTCGCCGAGAAGGCGATCCTCGACCTTCGCGCGCCCGTCGTCCGCGTCACCGGGTACGACGTCCCGTACCCGTACTGGCAGATCGAGGACGCGTACATGCCCTCCGTGGAGCGCGTCGTCGCGGCGGCGCGCCGGGTCCTCGCGTTCTAGCGTGGCGTACGAGTTCAAGCTGCCCGACCTCGGCGAGGGGCTGACCGAGGGCGAGATCGCTCGCTGGCTCGTCTCGGAGGGCGACGAGGTCGGCGAGGACCAGCCGCTCGTCGAGATCCAGACCGACAAGACCACGGTCGAGATCCCCTCGCCGGCGGCGGGCACGGTCGCTCGCATCCTGGTCGAGGAGGGAAACACGGTCCCGGTCGGGACTCTGCTCGTCGTCATCGGCGGCGACGCCACCCGCTCGGAGGAGCAGCCGCGCGCCGAGCCCGCGCCGCAACGCGACGCAGCTCGATCCGCCGTCTTGGCGGACGAGGCGGGCGGCCGTCGCCCCGAGGGGCGTGTTCGTGCGACGCCGCTCGTCCGTCGGCTCGCGCAGGAGCTCGGGGTCGAGCTCGAAGCGCTCGCCGGCACGGGCCCGCAGGGCCGCGTGACCGAGGACGACGTTCGCCGCGCGGCCGCGTCCCGCTTGCAGACGGCGGAACCCGTGCCCGAAGGACGCCGAGAGCCGCTTCGCGGTGTCCGGCGGCTGATCGCCGAGCACCTGACGACGTCCCATCGCGAGGTTCCGGCCGTAACGGTCGTCGAGGAGTGCGACTTCACCGAGCTCGACTCCGTGCGCGGGCGGCGAAGCTTCCTTCCGTACGTGCTCGCGGCGACGGTGCGCGGCCTCACCGAGGTCCGCGAGCTGAACGCCCGGCTGGAGGGCGAGGAGATCGTCTTCCTCGACCGGTACGACCTCGGCGTCGCCGTTCAGACCGAGCAGGGCCTCGTCGTTCCCGTCCTTCGCGGCGCCGACGCGAAGTCGCTGGACGAGCTGGAAGCGGAGGCGGCACGCCTTGCCGAGGCCGCTCGCGCCGGTCGCCTCGAGCCCGCGGAGCTCCGCGGATCGACCTTCACCGTGACGAGCGGCGGGAAGCTCGGCGGCCTCTTCGCGACGCCGCTCGTCAACCACCCCGAGGTGGGAATCCTCGGCGTCCACCGGATCGCGGATCGCCCCGTCGTCCGAGACGGCGCGATCGTGCCGAGGAAGATCGGGCTCCTCTCATGCACGTTCGACCACCGGGTCGTCGACGGCGTCCGCGCGACGGAGTTCCTCCTTGCGGTGGTCGAGTCGCTCGAGCAGCCTCGATAGCGGCTGCGCTCGGCTCTATGCGGCCACGCTCTCGGGCGTGCCCTCGAGGTGGGGCTCGATCATCCGCTCGATCTGCGGCGCGCTCACGCGTCCCTCGAGCCGCGCCACCGGTCGCCGGTCCTTCACGAGGACGAGTGTCGGAATCTCGGTGACGGAGAGCTTCGCTGCGATCTCAGGCCGCGCCTCGGCGTCGATGCGCGACACGCGCAGGCGGCTCCGCTCCTTCCGGGCGAGATGAGCGAGAAGGCTTTCCATCCGGCGCGCGGGGCCGGACGTGGTCGTGGTGAAGAAGAGAAGGAGGGGGGCGGAACTGTTCGAGGACACAGCGGCGGCTGAGAGGGGGCGCAGACGTGACTGAGAGGGGGCGCGGACGTTGTTCCCTCCTCCGAGTCGACCAAAACTCGAGGGCTAGCGACAGTCTGTTACTTGCGCCGACGCTCGCGGGGACTCCGCTAGGGCCGGCCGGCTCGACGCGAGCCCGCCGGCGGCGGCGCCGGGAGAGGGACGTACTGGACGCTCGGTCGGCGGCCGCCCGCTTGGGGGAAGAGCTCCATGAGCTCGTAGGCCTCTCGCGGGATCCCGACCTCGACCGGGAGTCCGATCCTACGTGCCTCCTCGAGCGTGATCGGGTCGTCGTGTGTGTAGTGGCCGCCGGCGAGCTCCTCGGCGATACCGTCCGCCTGCGACGCGTCGAGGCGGCGCGAAGCGAGCCCGCGCACGACGTCCTTGACGTGCCGAAGCGCCTTCTCCGCGACGTCGGCCAGCATCAGGGTCCGGTCCTCGACCCGCTCGACCGGCTTGCGCTGCGCCGCCCGCACGATGGAGGCGGCGGGGAGGTCGCCGAGCTGAGGGTCGACCGGGCCGAGAACGGCGGCGGCGTCCATTCGAATCTCGTCGGCCGCGAGCGCGATCAGCGTCCCGCCGGACATCGCGTAGTGCGGAACGACGACCGTCACCGGCGCGGGGTGGTCTCGCAGGGCGTAGGCGATCTGCTCGGACGCGAGGACGAGGCCGCCGGGCGTGTGGAGGACGAGGTCGATCGGGCGCTCGTCGGGCGTCATTCGGATGGCGCGGAGCACGGCCTCGGAGTCCTCGATGTCGATGAAGCGAAAGAGGGGGACGCCGAGGAAACCGACCGTCTCCTGGCGGTGGATGAGCGCGATCACGCGTGTGCCGCGCGCCTCCTCGAGCGCTCGAAGAGCGCGGAGGCGGCGCCATTCGAGCATCCGCCGCTGGACGACCGGGACGAGGAAGAAGAGGACGAAGACGAGGCTCAGGATCGTCCCGAAGTCCACGGGCGCCGATTATCGCCGGGCTAGACTGGCTGCGTTGGACGGCCTTCTCGACTGGTACCTCGTCGGCCTCGCCGTCGGACTCGGCCTCGCGGCCGGGATCGCGGGCGTTCCCCGCGACGCGAACCGGACGCTCGCGGTCACGGTCGTGGTCCTCGCCGCCGCCGGCGCGGGCGTCATCGCCGCACTCGCGACCGGCTGGGCGGTCGTCGGCGCGCTCGTCGGCGTCGGCG
>JALZGN010000119.1 GCA_030861005.1 Actinomycetota bacterium | reverse complement strand
GTCGACTTCGTTACCGGCGGTCTCGGCAATGACATCCTCTCGGGCGGCCCGCATGCCGACCAGCTCGACGGCGGGCCCGGCCGCAACGCCTACTTCGGCGGGGGAGGAAACGACACGATCGACGCGGCAAACGGCGTCGCCGGCGAACGGGCGAACTGCAACGCGGGGCAAGACCGCGTGCTTGCCGACGCGGGCGATCGTCTGCGGGGGTGCGAGCTGATCTTCCGGCTTCGACGGTAAGGGGCCGGCCCCGAACGGGAGTCCGCAGCAGATGCGGGCGGGAGGCACGATTGCTCCCGTCCGTTCTGCTTGTCCGTGTGCGGCCCCGCCGCTCCGGCTCGTCCTCGGGAGACGCGATCTCCTGCGAGTACTGGAGCGACCTCGACTCGCCTCCGTCTCGATTCAGGCACGACGCCGTCCGCTCGACGTTGGGAGCAGGAAGGCGGTCCGAGGCGATTCCCGCTTCCTCAGGCGTCTTTCGTCGCCTCGCCGTCTCGATGCGACTCGCGGTACGAGCGACCAGTGATCCAATCGGCGAGGCGAGTGAGGAGATTCGTCCGTGTGCCGAGTAGGGCGACGATAACGGCAAGGCCGACTGTCGTACCGATGCCGGCGACGATCCGAACCCACCAAGCGCCCTTCACTCCGAAGGCGACGGTCGCGCCGATGCTGCCGAGCACGCCGAGGAGAGTGATGCCGACGGCCTGAAGAGTCAGACGACCCTGCTCCGAGCTGTTTGCAGCTCCAGCGTCATCTCCCTGCTGCGTCACTCGTCGAAACGTACCCCGAGCTTCGTCGGCTCGCGATTCGGCACCTGCGGCGGGCGTGGAAAGGCCTGAAGGCGTGCCGCGAGTACGGCGAGGAAGGCGAGCGGCGCGCGGAGATGCACGAGCACTGACGCATCTGCGCGGATGCGTAGCGTCCATGCGAACCCGGTCGGTATATCGGCGGTGTCCTCTCGTATTGCCGCGCCCGCGTCGGGCCGTGCGACGGCGCTTCGCATCCTCGCGCGCGGTCGAGCCGCGGGTGGGTGTCATGCAACGGTCTAGCCTGAGCGTGTCTTGCCGGCGCAAGTTCAATTTGAGTCGCTTGTCGTCGTGGCGGTCGCCGCCTTCGTCGTGCCCCTTCTCTTTGCGCTCATCCCGGGCGCGTTCGTACCGACGATCGTCGGTGAAGTCCTTGCTGGAATCGCCCTGGGCGAGAGCTGGCTTGGGTGGATCGAGCGGGGACCATGGATCGACTTCCTGTTCCTCTTCGGGCTCGCATTCCTCCTTTTCCTCGGCGGGCTCGAGCTCGACTTCGACCTCGTTCGTGCGTCGCTTTCCGGTGGAATGCGTGCCGTCACGACGTCGCCCGTTGGGCTGGCCATCTTCGCGATGGCGATCAGGCTGGTGCTTGCGTTCGCGATCACGATTCCACTGGGCATCGCCGGCCTGCTGGCAGGATCGACGCTCGTCGCCCTCCTCCTGACCTCGACCTCGCTCGGCGTCGTCCTCTCCGTCCTCGCCGAGCGCGGGTTGCTGCGCGAGCCCTACGGCCAGCGGCTCATCGTGAACGCGGCGGTCGCCGATTTCTCGACCGTGCTTCTCGTTCCCATCTTCTTCTCGGCCGATACGCACTCGACAGCGACGCAGCTCGCTCTCATCGGTTTACTCGTCGCACTTGCGCTTGCGCTCCTCGTCGGCCTGTGCATCGCTACCGGACTTCGGGGTGCCGGCCACTTCCGGTTGCCGTCGTAGACGTCGATTTGGGTGGCCGGCAGGGGGAGCAGCGTGCGAGCAGTGGCCGGGGTACGCGCTGTGTCCGCAACGGGCGGTTGGGTCGGACGAGCGGCCGGCGCCCGTCGAGTGCAAGCGTCAGATCGTCGTCGCCGCCTTCGAGGGACGGAGCGGGAGCCGGCCGCGCGGAGCAGTGCCGCGACGAGCTTCATCGGTCGACTCCGGCCGACCACGAGATATCCGCTTCCGCTCAACCGTTCCTCCCTGTTCCGCCGCTCTCGCCCTTCGGGGGCGACGCCGGTCGACGTCGTCGAGTGAGTCCACTCGTTGCCTGGACCGTGACTTGCCGAAGCGCCGCGCGCTACTCCGCCGTGGGCTCGTCCTCGCTTCGAGAAACCTCGCGGAGCAGCGAGACGAGCCGCCTGCGCTCCCCGGCGAGCTTCGCGACGGCCGCCGCCAGTCGGCCCTCGCCCTCGCGCGTAAGGCGAAGATAGACAGGCCGGCGGTTCTTCGGGTCGAGCTCGCGCGTGAGCAGGCCGAGGTCCTCGGCCCGGTGCACGAGCTCGGTTACGGTGCTCTGCGGCGCATCGAGACGTTCCATCAGCTCGCCGAGCGTCGTGCGCTCGCTCCCATCACGCGACGTCTTGACCATCAAGAGCAGCTCGTAGCGCTGCGTCGTCAGGCCGTGCTCCCGCGTGACACGGTCGCTGCTGCGCAGGAAGCGGCGTAGTGCGGAGCGCAGCTCCGCCGCGTGCCTGTACTCCGCGCCGGCGTTCTTCATCACGCTGAGTACTAACATCAAACTACGATGGCCGTCGTCTCACGATACAGAAAGTTCTGCGAAAGGGGCCGACGATGTACCGGGGCGGATCGCGATCCAGCTTGGGGAGCGTCGAAGCAGAGAGGTCGCAAGGCCGCGCTCGGCATCTTCGCCTTTCGTTTCCTGCCCGGGCTCGCGCTGCTCAGGCGGATTTCGCCGTAGCGGTGGAGACACTGCGCAGCTTCCCCATTTCCCGCCGGCTCCCTCGCCCCCGACTGCGGAGTGGCTGCGATTAGCTCACAGACGGGACAGGCAAGCACAGCACGCGACCGAGTAGGGGCACGGCGGTCGGCTCGTCCGCTCCCGAAGCGCGGTGAGTGTTCGGAAGCGGACTTCGACGACTGGGTCCGTTCGGTAACCGAGCGGTTCGACCCGCTAATGGCGTGGCTCGGGGTCGTCTTCGCACTGCTTGTCGGCTACGCACTGACGGTCGAGACGAGCGCGAGGACGGCGCGGATCCTCGAGACTCTCGGTTGGGCGATCTGGACGATCTTCCTGCTCGAGTTCGTGGCGAAGCTCTCGCTCGCTCCAGACCGTCTGCGCTTTGTGCGCGCGCACTGGTTGCAGGCGCTGATGCTCGTGCTTCCCACCCTCCGCCTGGCGAGCTTCCTGCGCCTGCTTCGGCTCGGCCGGGCGCTCCCGGCGACGCGGATCATGTCGGCGTCCTACCGAACAGCGGGAACGGCACGACTGCTGCTTCGCTCGCGCCTCGGCTACGTCGCGGCGCTCACCGTCGTCGTCGGGATCGCGCTGGCCGAGCTCGTCTACCTGTTCGAGCGCGACGAGCGGGCGTCGGAGCTCGACTCGTTCGGTGACGCGATCCTCTGGTCGTTCTCGGTTGTCATCGCTCTCCAGGGCGACCCGGTTCCCGCTTCCGGTCTCGGCCGTGCCGCAATGCTCCTCGGTTTCACGTTCGGTCTGGTGATCGTCGCCTCCCTTGCCGGAACGGTCGGCGCGTTCCTCGTCGAGGAGCGGCGCGAGCGGTCGGC
>JALZGN010000118.1 GCA_030861005.1 Actinomycetota bacterium | reverse complement strand
GGGCGGCCGTGCCGGCCGCCCCGCGGCCGTGACCGTGACCGTCCGGGGGCCGGGTTTCCGCCTTCGGCGCGCCGAGCCCGACGACGTCGAGTTCCTCGCCAGTCTCGCCGTGAACGACGAGATCGCGCCGTTCCTTGCCTTCGCCTCGCCGCGGGACGCGGACGCGTTCCTGGCGGAGATCGAGCGCGCCGAGGCCTCGCCGCACGAGTACGGCCGCTTCATCATCGAGGTCGACGACGGCGAGAGACTCTGGTCAGCGGGCTCGGTCGCATTCGACGTCGCGAATCGCCGGAGCCGGATCGCGAACCTCTACGGCCTCATGCTGCACCCCGACTTCCGCGGGCGCGGCCTCGCGCGCGTCGCCACGGAGGCGTTCACCCGCCACCTCGTCGCCGACCTGAACTACCACCGCGTGGAGCTCGAGTGCTACGGGTACAACGGGCACGCGATCGCGCACTTCGAGCGCTGCGGGTTCGTGCGCGAGGGCGTCAAGCGAAAGGCCTACTGGCGACACGGCGAGTGGGTCGACGGTGTCCTCTTGGGCTTCGTGCGCGAGGATCTCTCCGCTGGCTAGCGGCAGTGAACGATCCGCTACCGACTGGCGCCTCGCGGGAACACGTCACCGTGCCGCGGGCCTGTGTTAGCGACGCGGAGGCATCGCCGCACCGGCGACGGGGTAAGAATAGGAGCTAGTGAAGCTCTTGCGAGGTCGGAGGGGGAAGGATTCGGGCGCCGAGCATCCGGTGGTGGAAACGCCGGAAGTGGACGCGGAACTCGACCAACGCGAGATCGACGACCAGATCGCGGCGTTGCGCGAGGCCGTCGAGGCGGAGCTCGACGCCCGAGCTCGCGCCTCATCGATCGTCGCCGTCCCGCTCGCGGCGAACGGTCGGGGCGACGGGAGAGCGTCGACCAAGGCGCGGCGTCTCGATCGGTACGCCGTGTCGACGATCTCTTGGACGCTCACCTTCTGGGTCGCCGGGCTCGGGGTCGCGGCGATCGTCGGGATCCTCGTCGCCTACTTCATTCAGTAGGAGGCCTACGACGCCGCGCGTTCGGTCGCACCGCGCTTGAGCGTCTCCTCCATCTCGTCGCTCCGCTCTTCCTCCTCGCCCGGCGCATCGCCCTTGGGGAGCAGGTTCTCGAGCTGCGACGTCATCCCCTGGAAGACGGTGTGGAGGCTTCGGAGCCGCTCTTCGAAGCGCTCCATTTCAGACGACAAGATCTGCCTCCGTCGGTGCGAGTCCTTCTCGGCTCGCTTGGCGTCCTGCTTCGCGGCCTCGCGCGTCTGCCGGGCGGCTTCCTCGGCTTCGGCACGGAGACGGGAGGCGTACGCTTCCGCATCGCCTCGCTTCTCGGCCGCGTAGGCGTCGGCGTCCTGGCGGACCTCCCGACTGTACGCTCCGCTCTCGGTGCGCATCTTCTCGGCCTCGCGCGTTGCTTCCGCGATCCGCGAGTTCGCTTCCTCGCGCGCCTCGTCCCGGATGCGCTCGGCGTCGCTCACCGCCGCCGCCCGTATTTGCTCGGCAGCCTGCTGTGCCGACGCGACGACCGCGGTGACATGCTCACCGAGGCCGACGGGGCTCGCGAACTCGCGCTCGTCGTTCCTTTCCACTTCGCGGGGCGCTGCGTCAGCGGCGGACGGCTCTTGAGGCTGCGTGTTCACTTCATCGCTCCTTCGTCGAGAGTCGGGCACGGACATGTCCGGGAGGGCCGTCGAGCGCTCGCGGTCTACGTCTTCCGCCCTAGAAGGAAGTCTAGACGTCTGGTCCGCTTGGGACCAGCCGCGCCCCAGGATTCGTCGAAACTGATCGGACATCGTTTTCCTCCTTTGCCTTCCCCGTCCTCGCTAAGTCCGGGTCAGCGGCAAGCAGAAGGATCCGCATCGACGACGCTCCGGCGGAAACGGTTCCGGTCCACTCGTGCCCGTGCGTTCCAACCCGATGTGCCTCGCTCTTCCGTGTGCCGCATCCCGTACGTGCTGGGTTCTCTCTCTGAAGATAGAAGAGACGGCCGCGTATGGGGGCGCCATGCCTCCGGTGGGGCTCGACGAAGGCCCGGTACTCTCGAGCCATGACTCGCTACCTCCACACGATGTACCGCATCACCGACCCGGAGCGGAGCCGCGCATTCTACGAGGCGGTCGGCTTCGACCGGCGCCGCGAGCTCCCGATCGTCCGCGACGGCGAGCTCGAGGCCACCAACTACTTCTTCGGCGTCCCGGGTCAAGACGCCGAGCTCGAGCTCACCTTCAACCACGATGGGCGCACGTACGAGCTGGGGACCGCCTACGGCCACATCGCCGTCGGCGTCGACGACCTCGACGAGACGCTCACCCGCCTGGCCGCGCACGGCATCGAGCCGGAACGTCCGCCTTACACCGTCCGGGAGGGCGGTTCGAGACTCTGCTTCGTGCGCGACCCGGACGGCTACCGGGTCGAGCTGGTCGAGCAGCGAGGCGCGTGACTGTCGAGATCGAGCCTCAGTGAGGGCTGAGAGCGTCCGCTCGCCGGAGGACGAGGGACGCCTCGTCGCGATCGGCGACACGGCGCTCTTCGTCGTCGAGCGCGGGAACGGCTACCCGATCATCGTCCTGCACGGTGGGCCGGGTCTCGACCATCGAATGTGGGGCTCGTACCTCGACCCGCTCGCGGATCGATACCGTCTCGTCCTCGTCGACCAGCGGAGCCAGGGTCGCTCCGAGGGCGCGCCCGAGGAGACGTGGACGCTCGAGCGCATGGCGGCCGACGTGACTGGCCTCGCCGAGGCTCTCGGTTTGCGTCGCTACGCGACGCTCGGGCACTCGTACGGCGCGTTCGTCGTTCTCCAGCACGCTGTCGACTTTCCCGGGCACGCCGCCCAGACGATCGTGTCGAGCGGCATCCCCGCGAGCCGGTTTCTGGCCGACGTCGAACGGAACCTCGAGACGTTCGAGCCGATCGAGCTCCGGGACCAGGTCGCGGCCTCTTGGGAGCGCGAGAAGACCGTTCGCACGCGCGAGGAGTGTGACGAGCTCCTGCACGAGCAGCTTCCGTTCCACTTCGCCGATCCCCGCGACCCGCGAATCGCGCTGTTCGAACGCGAGATCGAGGGGGGCCTCTCGTCCCCGGACGTGATCCGGACGTTCGCGAACGCCGAGTACGGCGGCATCGACGTCGAGGCCCGGCTCGGCGAGATTCCGCAGGCCGTCCTCGTCCTCGCCGGACGGCACGACCGAACGTGCTCCGTCGAGGCGGCCGAGGCCATCGCGCGCGGCGTTCCTAACGCCGAGCTCGTCGTCTTCGAGGAGAGCGGGCACATGACGTACGTCGAGGAGAACGCGCGCTACCTGGCCGTCGTTCAGGACTTCCTCGAGCGGCACGGTCGCTAGAAGCGTGGGGCCGGTTCTCTCTTGGCTCCCGTCTCGGCGCCGTTCCGCGTCGCTTCCGTGACGCCCGGTGACGCTTTCGGCCGTTTTCCGGCGCTACGGTCGCTGCATGACGACGAAGGCGACGACGGCGTGGGGCGAGACGCAGGTCGTCGAGGAAGTGACGCTCGCCCAGCGGGCGGGAGAGAAGGAGTTCGTCTCGGCCGTCCAGCTCCTCGTCGGTGAACGTGGCGAGCGCTACGTGCGGTTCGCGTACACGACCGGGGGCACGGCACGACGAGGCCCGGTGACGCTCCGCGAGGAGGACCTCGCTCGGCTGCGAGATTCGCTCCGCGAGCATCCCCAGCTGGCGGAGATGATCGCGCTCACGTCCTCCGATCTCGCCGCCGGAGGAGGTGGAAGCACCGACACGAGGTGAGCACCTAGCCCGGTGGGTCCGACCCGCCCTTGTCGCGTGTCCGGCTCCGGTCTTCCGATCGCTTCAGGCGTGCGCGAATGCGCGCTCGCGTGCTGCGTCCACGAGCGAGGAGAGAACGAGCGCTCCGTCGGCGGGGCCGAGGAGTGGGTCGACGGCGTGCTCGGGGTGGGGCATGAGACCCATGACGTTCCCGTCCTCGCTGACCACGCCAGCAACATCGGCGACCGAGCCGTTCGGGTTTTCGTCGGCGTAGTAGCGAAGGACGATCTGGCCCCGTGCCTCGATCTCGGCCGCGACGTCGGGCGGCGTGAACCAGCAGCCGTCCCCGTGTTTCACCGGGATCGCCAGCCGCTGCCCGCGTCGGCACCGCGAGGTGAAGGGGGTATCGTCGCGCTCGACGCGTAGGCCGACGTCCCGGCAGACGAACGCGAGCGAGGCGTTCGGGCGAAGGACGCCGGGGAGGAGGCCGGCCTCGCACAGGATCTGGAAGCCGTTGCAGATTCCGAGCACGAGGCCGCCGCCCGCGGCGAACTCGATCACGGACCGCATCGCCGGCGCGAAGCGGGCGATCGCGCCCGGCCGGAGGTAGTCGCCGTACGAGAACCCCCCGGGGAGGACGACGGCGTCAACTCGTGGGAGCGACTCGTCGGCGTGCCAGACGACCACCGGCTCGGCGCCGAGCGCCGCGAGTGCCCAGGCGGCGTCCCGGTCGTCGTTCGAGCCGGGGAAGACGAGGACGGCGACGCGCGGCCGAACCTCGGTCACCGCTCCCCGTCCACGTCGATCTCGTACCTCTCGATGAGCGGGTTCGTGAGCAGGCGCTCGCACATCCGCTCGACGGCGGCACGCGCCTCGCGCTCGTCGGCGACGTCGACTTCCAGGTCGATCACGCGGCCGATACGCGCTGCGCCGACCGGGAACCCGAGCTGGCGGAGCGAGCTCTCGACGGCCTCGCCTTGGGGATCGAGGATGCCGGACTTCGGCCGGACGAGGACGGTCGCTCTCATGCGAGAACGACGTCGGGCTCGGCCACGTAGTCGTCGAACCCGATCCCGGTCAGGCGCTCGAACGCCTCGACGTAGCGCGCGCGGGTCCCCAAGACGACGTCGTCCGGAAGCTCGGGGCCCGGTGGTCGCTTGTCCCAACCGAGCGCCTCGCAGTAGTCCCGGACGTATTGCTTGTCGAACGACGGCGGCGATTGCCCAGGCTCGTACTCGGCGGACGGCCAGAAGCGGGACGAGTCGGGCGTGAGGGCTTCGTCGCCGAGGACGAGTCCCCCGTTCGGATCGAACCCGAACTCGAACTTCGTATCGGCGAGGAGGATGCCGCGCTTCGCCGCGTAGTCGGCGGCGAAGCGATAGAGCGCGACGGAGACCGCTTCCACCTCGGCGAGGAGCGACTCGCCGACGAGCTTGCCGGCTCGCTCGCGGTCGATGTTCTCGTCGTGACCCTCCCGCGCCTTCGTCGCCGGTGTGAAGATCGGCTCGGGGAGACGGTCGGCCTCGCGGAGGCCGGGCGGGAGCTCGTGGCCGGACGTGGCGCCGGTCGCCTGGTAGTCCTTCCATCCCGACCCGGCCAGGTATCCGCGGACGACGCACTCGATCGGGAGCATCGCGAGCCGTGCGACCTCCGCCGAGCGGCCGTCCGCGTGCACGGCGAGGAGGTGGTTCGGGACGATGTCGCGTGTGCGCGCGAACCAGAAGGCGGAGAGGCCCGTGAGGACGCGTCCCTTGTCCGGGATCTCGGTCGGCAGGACGACGTCGAACGTCGAGATGCGATCGCTCGCGACGAGAAGCAGGCGCTCCGGTCCGAGCTCGTAGAGCTCGCGGACCTTTCCGCTCCCGACGTGGACGGTAGTGTCAGGCATGAACGGCCTCCTGGGGTCGGAGCGCTGCGAGGCGCTCGAAGACGACGTCGATGTGGCGAAGGGCGTCGGCAAGGTCGAAGGCGCCCGCGATCGCCGGAGCGCGGAGCCGTCCTGCGATCTCGGGGTCGGCTTCGACGAGCGCTCGGAAGTCGCGGTCCTCCTCCCACGCGCGGAAGGCGTTCCGCTGGACGAGCTCGTACGCCTCGTCACGCGCGAGGCCCGACTCGACGAGCGCGAGGAGGATGCGCTGGCTGAAAACGAGACCCCGCGATGCCTCGAGGTTTCGGCGCATGCCGTCGACGTCCACCGAGAGGCCGCCGATGACCCAAGCGAAGCGGTCGAGCATGTAGTCGAGCACGCAGAAGGCGTCCGGCAAGACGACCCGCTCCGCGCTCGAGTGAGAGATGTCGCGCTCATGCCAGAGCGCGACGTTCTCGAGGGCGACCGTCGCCCCGGCGCGGACGACGCGCGCGAGTCCGCAGATTCGCTCGGAGACAACCGGGTTCCGCTTGTGCGGCATCGCCGACGAGCCCTTCTGGCCGGCGCCGAACGGCTCCGCCAGCTCGCGAACCTCGGTCCGCTGACCCTGCCGTACCTCCAGCGCGACCGCCTCGCACACCGTCGCCAGCGTGGCGAGCACGCTCACCCACTCGGCGATCCCGTCGCGCATGACGACCTGCGTGGCGACATCGGCCGGCCTCAGGC
>JALZGN010000097.1 GCA_030861005.1 Actinomycetota bacterium | reverse complement strand
GTCTGGCTCTCGCTCGCCTTGACCGCCCCGGAGCCGCCCGCGTTGTCGTCGCAGCTCCAGCTCACCCGGACGTCCTTGTTCGTCCAGTCGCCGGCCGCGTAGGAGCCGGCCGGGTTGCCGTAGCCGTCCAGCTTGACCGCCGAGGCAGCGCCGACCGCGGGGGCGACCTTGTCGATCTTGACCGTCCTCGTCTGCGCGGCCTCGGTGTTTCCGGCATTGTCCTTCGCGAAGAAGGTGATCGTCGTCGTGCCGTTCGCCGTGACCGAGAACGAGGCGGGGAGCGAGGCGGCTGCGACCGTCGTCGACGCGATCGCTTGAGCTCCGCTCGCCGAGTACGTGATCTCCTTGACGCCGGAGCCGCCCGCATTGTCGCTCGCGCTCAGCGTGACCGTGACGTCCTTGCTCGACCAGTCGCCGAACGTGTAGGAGCTCGAGGGCGTCGTGGCCTTCGTCGCCGACGCGCTCGTCGTCGGCGCGGTCGAGTCCGCCGGCGCGACGGAGACGGAGAAGCTCTGTGCGCCGGATGCCGTGCCGTCGGAGACGGTCACCGTCACGGTCTTCGAACCCGGGGTGGCGTAGGTGTGCTGGCGGGTCCCGAGCGAGCCCGCGGCGGAGACGCTGAACGTCTCGGACGGGGAGCCGTCGCCCCAGTTCACGATCACGGACCAGGAACCTTCCGCGCCGGGGTCGCTGAAGGAACCCAAGTCGAACGCCTTCGCCTGACCCTCGACGGCAGCTTGGGCGCCTGCCGAAACGACGGAGGGAGCGACGTTTTGGATCGAGATCGCCTGCGTCCCGGTTCCGGTGGCGCCGTCCTTGTCAGTCGCCGTGATGCTCACGCTCGTCGATGCGGGGCCGTTCGCAAACTTGCACTTGAAGCTCCCCGACCTCTTGTCGGAAGCATTCGACGGATTGCCGACGAGCGTCCCGGTCCCGCACGACGGCGTACCGAGCGCCGTAATGGCGTCGCCGCCCGCGTCCGAGGTGCTCCAGTCGTACGTGGCGGTCGAGCCCTCGTTGGGGTTCGTGGTATTCGCCGGCGAGAAGCTGACGGCGGGCGGAACGTTGTTGACCGTGATCGTCAGGTTCTCGGACGACGTCAGTCCCTGGCCGGTGCCGCCCGTACCCGTGATCCGCAGCACGACGGTGCTCGGACCGTCACCGAAATTCAATTTCGCGGTGACCGCGGTGGAGCTCGAAGTGCTACCGGGTGAAGCTTGCGTAGCGCCGCTCGCGAGCGTCGCATTGCCGCTGACAATGGACCAGTAGTAGCCACACGGTCTCGTGTTGCTGCATCCCGAGACCGTTGCGGTGTAGCTAACGTCGGTCTGGCCCTCGTCTACCGAGGTGCTACCGCTGGGCACGGTGACGTTGGCGTCGGTGAAGCTCGTCGCTGCGATCGCGCCCGAGACGCTCGTGGCGGTGACGCTGTAGTTCGCGACGAACCACTCCGGCAGGTTGAACTCATCGGAGATGTTCCCGTCCGCGTCCGCGGCGACGTCAACCTCGCGCTTCCACGTCTGCCCGTCGTCGTCGTTCACGACGATGTGGACGTACGCGCCCGGCTCCCAGCTGGAGCCGCGCAGCGTTACGAGCTCGCCGGGGGCGTAGTCGCTCTTGTCGCTCCAGATCGTCGGGAGACCCGCGATCGGCTCCGCCGCCGCCGTTGCGGCGAAGGTGAAGGCCGCAATGAGAGTCAGAACGAAAACGAGGAGGCGCATCGGCCTCCCTGTGATCGCCCACCCGTTCTCCGAACTCGTTCGCCCCTTGGGGCCGCCGCAGTTGTTCACGCCTACACTCCTCCTTCAGACGGGGGGGCAGACTGGCCCCCTCCGCCGCCGCTGGCACACTGGTCGAGCTCAAACGAGCGTGCCCTCTGTCCGCCGCAGCGTCCATGGGTCGAGCGGATCATTCGGCGTTGATCCGTCTCAACGCTGCACGTGGACGGCGGCGAAAAGAGGCGATACGCCCTGCCCGCGCCGCCGCGCCGAGACGCAGCTCCGCTAGAAACCGCCGGCCGATCTACAAGACGCGCTCGCACGGCGCGCCTGGGCCGCCGAGGTCACGCCGGTCGATGCGGCGCAGGAGCGAACGAGTCGGAGCCCTTTCTTCGGCTCACTCGCGTATCCGACTCTTTGTGAATAATTGAACGAGTTCGAACCATATAAGCAAGCCAGTATCGCCTCCGAAATAGAGACGACTATTTCTTCGCCTCCGCCCTCCAGAGTTACAACAGGAACGCGCTACGCCATCCCTCTTCTTGCAGGCGCCGAGACGACGAAGACGTGTCGGCGAGTTGCCGGGATGCGATCCGGGATACGTCCCTCCGCGAGACGCGAGGCGCCTGATCGAAATCCGGACCGCTAGCCTCGCCCGCGTGGGCGACGTCGGGGTCGACGGGGGCGACGCGCACGTTGCGGCGGCCGCGGAGGGCAGGTCGCCCTACCGGTGGACGATCCTCGCCGTCGGCGTCCTCGCACAGGCGAGCTTCTCGGCGGTCTTCTTCGGGCTGCCCGTGCTCGCGCCCGCGCTTCGATCGCAGTTCGACCTAAGCCTTTCCCAGCTCGGCGTCGTGCTCGCCGCCG
>JALZGN010000092.1 GCA_030861005.1 Actinomycetota bacterium | reverse complement strand
GTCGGCGACCCCTACAAGGACACGGCGGGGCCCGCGATCAACCCGATGATCAAGATCACGAACGTGGTCGCGATCCTCGTCATCCCCCTCATCGTCGCGATCCACGGCTAGCCCGGCTAGGCACGCCAATAGGACCGCGTCAGGAGCACGGCGACCGGGAGGAGCTCGAGCCGGCCCATCCACATGAGGACGATCATGATCCCCTTCGAGAGCGGGCTGAAGGGCTCGTAGGATCCCATCGGCCCCGCGAAGCCGAAGCCGGGCCCGACGTTTCCCAGCGTCGTCGCGGAGGCGGCGATCGCGTCGAAGGCGCCGAAGTCGAGGTCGGCCCGCTCGGAGTCGATCGCGATCCCGAGCGCGCCGAGCGCGAAGACGATCACGTAGAGGGCGACGAAGGCGACGATGGCCCGCAGCGTTCGCTCGTCGACGACGGCGCCGTTGAAGCGGATCGGAAGCACGACCTGCGGGTGCACGGTCTGATCGAGCTCCCGGCGGAGGATCCGCCCGAGGAGCAGGAACCGGATCGGCTTGACCGCACCGCCCGTCGACCCCGCCGACCCTCCGATGAACATAAGCGCGACGAGGATCATCGCGGCGAGGCTCGTCCATTCAGCCGCGAAGTCGACGCTCGCGTACCCGGTCGTCGTCATGATCGAGACCGTCTGGAAGGCGGCATGGCGGATCGCCGCCTCGCCCGAGAGGATCCCCTCCTGGACGAGGTCCGAGAAGAGGAGGATCGTTCCGAGTCCGAGGAACGCAGCGTAGAGCCGAAGCTCCTCGTCGCGGAAAGCCGGCCGAAGCTGCCGTCGGAAGAGGGCGCGGTACGTGAGCGCGAAGTTCGCCCCAGCGACCGCCATGAAGAACGTGATCGTCCACTGAGACGCGGCGCCGAACTCCTCGAGCGAGCGCGCGCGAGTCGAGAACCCGCCCGTCGCGAGGGTCGAGAACATATGCGCGACCGCCTCGTAGAAGCTCATCCGCTCGTCGAGGCCCGTCCAGGCGACGATCGATAGTGCGGCAACCATGAGCGACGAGATCGCGACGTAGGTGAGCCACAGGCGGCGAGCCGTCTCGCGGATCGACGTCGCAAGCGGGTCGAGCTCGGGCCCCGGCGCCTCGGTCTCGAGGAGCTGACGGCCGCCGACGCGTAGGCGGGGGAGGACGGCGAGGGCGAGGACGACGATCCCCATCCCGCCGAGCCACTGCGAGAACTGCCGCCACATCGCGATCGAGTGATCCATCGCCGGAATGTCGGTGACGACGCTCGCGCCGGTCGTCGTCATCCCGGACATCGCCTCGAAGTACGCGTCCAGCGGGTTCCGAAGCTGGAGGCTCCCGTCCGCGTCCGGCACGCCGTCGAGGACGTAGGGGAGCGAGGTCAAGAAGGCGCCGAAGAGCCAGGCGAGCGAGACGACGAGGAACCCTTCCCGGAGCCCGATTCGCTCCTTCCCCTCGGTCACGAGCTCGAGCGCCAGTCCGCCCCCGAGAGCGATGAGCGCTGCGCCGACGAACGGCCACGGCGACTCGCCGTACCCGAGCGCGATCGCGATCGGAAAGAGGAACGCGGCGCTGAAGTACTTCATGAGTGCGCCGACGAGATTCAGCGCACCGCCGACCTCGACGCCGAGAATCTCCCGACGGACGCGGCGCCGAAGCCAGGCGGCGCTGACCGCCATCGTCAGAGGCGCCGCTCGACGATCGGGACGCGTGAGGACTCGGTGAAGACGATCGCGCGGTCGCCCGGGTGGAGGACGTCGTCGCCGTGCGGGAAGAACGCCCGTCCGCCGCGGACGATGGCGCCGATCAGCGAGCCCGTCATGGGAAGCTGCTTGAACGGGATCCCGCAGAGCGAGCTCTCCTCGCGGACCGTGATGTCGAGGACCTCGAACCGGTCGCCCTCGAGCATCGCCACCTGCTGGATGCGGGGGTCGTGCGCGAAGCGGATGATCTCCTCCGCGGCGACCGTCCGCGGGTTCACCGCGGCGTCGACGCCGGCCCGGTCGAAAACGTGCTGGGCGTGCACGTCGTGGACGATCGCGACCGTGAGCGAGACGCCGTGCAGCTTGGCGAGCGTGGCCGCGAAGAGGTTGTCGGCGTCTTTCGGCATCGCGAAGACCGAGGCCCTCGCGCTGCCGATCTTTTCTCGCTCGATGAAGTCCTCGTCGAGGCCGGTCGCATGGAAGACGCGTGCCTCCGGGAGCTCCTCAGCGACCTCCCGCGCTCTCGGCGCGGACGCCTCGAGGAGCCGGACGCGGATCCCCTCGGCGATCAGGAGGCGTGCGATCGCGACGCCCGTCTGGCCGGCGCCGACGACGACGACGTCGTCGACTCGCCGGTCGCCGTGCGACATGATCTTCCCCCATTCCCGGGCGGCCGTCGGCGAGCCGATCACGATGATCCGGTCGCCCGGAAGAATCGACTCGTCGCCCCGCGGCAGGATCATCTTCCCGCCTCGGATGATGCTCGCGACCTTCGAGTCGGCCGGGATGTCGGCGTCGCGGAGCCGCCGTCCCACGACGCCTCCGCCGTGCGGGCGCGCGGCGCGAAGCGCCGACTCGCTGAGCGGCGCGCCCCCGTCGCTCGTCGAAGCGCCGGACTCCACGTCGAACTCGACCATCTGGACCTGGCCGTCCGCGAAGACGTCGGTGTGGCGGGCCGCGGGCACGCCGATGATCCGGGAGACCGCATGCGCCGTCTCCTCCTCGGACGAGATCATGAAGTCGACGTCGAGCTCGCGCTCGCGCCAGAGGTCGAGATACTCGACGTTCGTCGTTCGGACGATCGTCTTCGTGTCCGGTGAGAGCCGCTTCGTGAACATGGACGAGACGATGTTCACCTCGTCCCGGGACGTGCAGGCGATCAAGAGGTCGGCGTCTCGAACGCCGGCGTTGGCGAGGACGCGACGGCTCGCGCCGTTACCCTGGATCGGCGCCACCTCGTAGCGGTCGGTCATCGCGCGGAGGCGTCCGGCGTCGTAGTCGATGACCGTGACCTCGTGCTCGTGGTAGAGCGCCTCGACGACCGTCGAGCCGACCTGTCCGAGGCCGACGACGAAGATATTCATCGAGTGTCACAGCCTAACGCCGCGCGCCGAGCGTCAGGCCTCGCGGACCTGGGCGAACTCCTCGACCTTCTTCGTCTCCCCGGCGACGACGAGGATGTCGCCGTCGCGCGGCACCGTTTCCGGTGTCGCGTACGTCGCCGGCTGGTTCGGCGACTTGATCGAGACGACCGTGAGGCCGAAGCGCTTCCGCACCTGCGCCTCGGCGAGCGTCTTCCCGACGAGCTCGGGCGGCGCTCTCGTCTCGAGAAGGACGAAACCGGGGTCGAGCTCCATGTAGTCGATGACGTCGCGTCCGGCGAGGCTCCGGGCGACGCGGACTCCCATGTCCCGCTCGGGGAAGATGACGCGATCCGCGCCGATCCGCTCCAGGATCTTCCCGTGCGACTCGGAGATCGCCTTCGCGACGATCCTCCGCGCCTTCAGGTCGACGAGGACGGACGTCGTCAGAATGCTCGCCTCGAGGTCGGTCCCGATCGCGACGACCGCCGTCGCGAAGTCGGCCGCGCCGAGCTGACGCATCGCCTCGATGTCGGTCGAGTCGGCCTGGACGACGTGAGTCAGCGTGTGCGCGAAGCTCTGGACGAGCTTCGCGTCGACGTCGACGCCGAGCACCTCGTGGTCGTGCGCGACGAGGTCGGCCGCGAGCGCGCCGCCGAAGCGCCCGAGACCGATGACCAGGAACTCGCCCCGCCTAGCCAATGAGCGGTCGTTCCTCGGGGTAGCGGAAGAGGCGCTCGCGCTCGCGGAGCACCAGGGCGGCGCCGAGAGTCTGGGGCCCGACGCGGCCGAGGTACATGAGGAGGATCAAGACGACCTTTCCGCTGTTCGGCAGATCGGGCGTGATTCCAGTCGAGAGGCCGACTGTAGCGAACGCGCTGATCGCCTCGAACAGCGTCCGGTAGAAGGAAAACGGGCTCACCGCCATCAGCACGAGCGTGCAGACGACGACCGCGTTCAGGGCGACGAACGCGACCGTGAGCGCCTGTCGCTGCGCCGCCGGCGGGATCCGCCGATCGAAGGCGTTCACCGTCGTGTCGCCGCGGAGCTCGGCGTAGACCATGAGCGCGAGGACCGCGAACGTCGTCACCTTGATCCCGCCCCCCGTCGCCGCGCTCCCGGTCCCGACGAACATCAGCATGTCCGTGACGAGGAGGGACTCCTGGTGCATGTCGGCGTAATCGACCGAGTTGAAGCCGGCCGTCCGCGGCACCGTCCCCTGGAAGAACGCGGCGAGGAGCTTGCCTGGTGTCGAGAGCGGTCCCAGCGTGCCGGCGTTCGCCCATTCGAATCCGAGGACGGCGAGCGTCCCGAACGCGAGGAGCGCGAACGTCATCGTCAGCGTGATTTTCGTGTGCACCGACCAGCGGCGTGGCGAGAGCGGCCAGCGTCGAAGCTCGAACCAGACCGGGAACCCGAGGCCGCCCGCGATGATCGCGAAGCAGACCGCGACGCTGATCCAGCCGTCGGTCACGAACCGGATGAGGTTGTCGCTGTAGAGGGCGAACCCTGCGTTGTTGAAGGCGGAGACCGCATGGAAGATCCCCCGGTAGACCGCCGACCCGAGCGGGTAGTCGTACGTGACGCCGAGCCGCAGCGCGATCACGCTTGCGGCGGCGCTCTCGAAGATGAAGCTGAGCGCGGCGACGCCGAGGATCACGCGGCGTAAGTCGCCGAGCGCGAGCCCCGCCCGTTCCGTCTGGGCGACGATGCGGCTTCGAAGGCCGAGGCGGCGCGCCACCAGGAGCGCGAGGAGGGAGGTCAAGGTCATGATCCCGAACCCGCCGATCTGGATCAGGCCGAGGATCAGGACCTGTCCGAAGTGGCTGTAGTAGCTCGGGGTGTCGACGACGACGAGGCCGGTCACGCAGACGGCCGACGTCGACGTGAAGATCGCCGTCAGGAACGAGCCGTTGCCCGGCTTCGCGGTCGAGACCGGCAGGTAGAGGAGGAGGGCGCCGACGACGATCGCGAGCGCGAACGCAAGCGCGACGAGCTGGGTCGGATGGAGGGCACGCAGAAACCTCACCGCGGCGGCTCCGGTTCCACGAGACCGAGGCGCTGCGCGAGCCAGCGCTTCGTGGTCGCCTGGAGGAGGAGCGTCACGCAGATCGCGAGCGCGACGACGGTCAGGATCTCGTCCTCGTAGCGGACGCCCCTCGCGATCAGGAGTCCGGCGACGGACGCGGGCACGACGCCCGTCTCGCGCGTCCAGCTCAGGAAGAGAAGCTCGTTTCGCGTCCAACCTCCGCGCCGGTCGGGGAGGAGGCACGCGAGAACGGTGAGCGGGCGGGCCACGAAGAGGAGGACGGCCACGACGGCGAGGGCCGGGGCGAAGTTGTCGACCATCGTGCCGAGGGGCAGGTTCGCGCCGAGGGCGACGAAGACGAGGATGACGACCACGTCCGTGACCGTTCCGGCGAAGCGGTCGAGATCGCGCTCGTGGTGCTCGTCGGCCTCGAGGCGGAGCGAGCCCGCGTTCCCCGCGATGAGACCGGCGATGAACGCGCCCAGGTAGCCGCTTCCCCCGGCGAAGTCGATCGAGACGTACGAGGCGGCGACGACGGCCGCGACCGCGACCGCCGGGAACTCGCGCCAGATCCCGACGCGCCGGGCCGAGAGGACGGCCGCGAGGACGACGCCGAACGCGATTCCGAGCCCGGTCGAGATGGCGATGTCGACGACGAAGTCGACGAGCGGAGTCGCGAGGGAGGCTCCCCCCTCGACGACGAATGTCGCCGTCGCGAGCGCGAGCACGGCGCCCGTCGGGTCGTTCAGAGCCGACTCGGCGACGATCGTCTGGACGAGCTTCGGCTGGACGCGGAGCCGTTCGAAGAGTGGGATCAGAATCGCGGGGTCGGTGGGAGCGACGACCGCGCCCACGAGGAATCCCGCCTCGAAGGGGAGGTCGAATACCCAGGCGGCGGCCGTGCCCGTGAGGAGCGCCGTCAGGACGACGCCGGGGACGGCGAGGAGGCTGAGCGCGATCCCGACGCGCGAGAGCACGGCGAACGAGAGGTTCAGCCCGCCGTAGAAAAGGATGAACGAGACTCCGAGCGAGAGCAGGAGCTCGACGCCGATCGAGTCGAGGGGGACGTCGATCGCGTCCGTCGCCTCCGGGCCGAGCACGATTCCCGCTGCGAGAAGGACGACCATGCGCGGGAGGCGGAGGATTGCTGCGACCGCCTCCGAGGCCAGCCCGGCCGTGAGCATGATCGCGATGACCTCGATCACGTCGCGCGGCGTCACGGCCGACGATTCTCCACCGCCGCTCGAACGCCTTTCCCTTCCGCGCGCCGGACGTACTCTTACTCTCGTGAGGCTGCTTCCCGTGTCGAGGGCCCGGCTCGCGATCGCGACGGCCGTTGTGCTGGTCGCCGCCGGTGCCGTCTCGGCGGCGGTGGCGCTCCGAAGCGGCGACGAGCCTTCGCGCCAGGGTCACGCGGCCCACGTGGGGAGCGCCGCCGACCCGCATCCGGTCGCCGGCCACTTCAAGCCCGACGACACGGGCCTCGCCGAGTGCACGTCCGGCGAGCGGCACTGCTACGAGCAGGCGTTCGGAAACCTCGCCTACGAGAAGGGGCCGCGGGAGGCGATTGCCGAGTTCGACCGCGCGATGCAGACGAACAAGGCAGTCGAGGCGGACTGCCACCGGATCGTCCACACGATCGGCTCCGCCGCGCTCGCCCGCTTCCACGGCAACGTCGCGAAGGCGTTCGCGCTCGGCTCGGCGAGCTGCTGGTCCGGCTACTACCACGGCATCCTCGAGCGTGCCTTCACCGGGGTCTCGGGCATCGACGAGCTCGGGGAGGCGGCCCGCCGGATCTGCGACGACCCGGGTATCCGGCGGACGACGTTCCTGGCCTACCAGTGCGTGCACGGCCTCGGTCACGGCCTCATGATCCGAAGCGGCTACGACCTCCCCTTCTCGCTCTCGATCTGCGACCGCCTCGCCACGGAGTGGGATCAGACGTCGTGCACGGGCGGCGTCTTCATGGAGAACATCTCTTCGACGTACGGCGTCAAGTCGAAGTGGCTCCGCGACGACGATCCCGTGTACCCGTGCCAGGTCGTCAAGGAGCGGCACAAGCTGTACTGCTACCTGATGGTCACGTCGCGCGTGAGCGAGCTCAACGGCTACGACTGGCGAAGGACGGCCGAGGTCTGTCGCCGCGTCGAGCGAGACTGGGTCGCGACGTGCTTCGAGTCCTACGGGCGCGACGCGTCAGGGTCCACTCGTCAGAGCCCGCGCGACGTGGTCCGGCTCTGCCGCTTCGCGGGGGAGCACGCGGTGAGCTGCGTCTACGGGGCGGTGCGAGACATGACGTCGAACTACGCGAACGGCCGGCGCGCCTCGGAGCTCTGCCGCCTCGTCGGGCGCTCACTCCGCCCGCACTGCTACTACGGGATCGGGACGATTCTCGGCAACCTCGCCTCGACCGAGCAGGGGCGCCGCCGGTCCTGCCGCTCCGTGACGCCACGCGCCTACCTCGATTCGTGTCTCGGCGGGGCCGGCGTCCGGGTGGCCGGTGTCGTCCAATCGCCCGCCTGAGCAATCCCGCCGCCCACCTGGGCAAGTAACAGTCTGTTACTTGCTACGCGGAGCGGCGCCGGCGAACCTGCGGCCCCTGATGCCCGAGCGCCGCGTAGGCGAGCGTCTGCAACGACTCGTTGAGCGTGGAAAGCTCGTGCGCGATTCGGATCAGGGCCTCCGTCGAGTCCATCCGGCGATTCAAGGTGTGCACCTCGTCGCAGAGGCGGTCGAGACGCTCGAGCACGGCGTCGAGCTGCCTGTCGTCTAGGTGTTTGCGCTCCGGCATCACGTCTGATGGTAGCCGGGCGCGGCGACCGCCTCCGCAAGCGCCTCCCGCGTCGGGATCAGCTGAGCCGCTTCGTCCCCGCCGCGCGTTCGCCGTCCGTCCCCTTTCTCGACGGCGTCCACCGTCCGGCTGAGCCCGAGCTGGGCGAGCGCGATGCGGGGGAGCGGGTCGGGAGCGTCGGTGAAGACGACGATCCGAGCGCCTCTCGCCTTGAGCGTGCGGAGCGCCGCGTTCGCGGCCGCGTTCGGGCGCACGTAGAGTGCCGCGTGATCCTCGGCGAAGCGCTCGAGTGCCCGGCGCCAGTCGCCCACGCCTCGTTCGGCCCACGCGTCGAGCGCGCGTGCGGCTTGCAAACGGTCGCGTGGTAGGCCGGACGGGTCGAGCTCCGCGATTGGTGCGAAGCGGCGCGCGAGGTCGGCGAGGAACGCCTCCCAGAGCGGCCGCGTGTCTCCGAGCGCCCCGTCGAGGTCGATCGCGATCGTCGTCACCGCGCGAGCCGGGCGAGCGCGACGATCCCGATCGCGACACCCGCCGTGTCGACCCACCAGTCGAGCGGCGAGCCGACGCGGCCCTCGACGAAGCTCTGGTGGATCTCGTCGGTGACGGCGTAGGCGGAGCCGAGCACGAACGCGACGCGATCGCGCGCGAGCGCGCGGGCGAGGAGCGCCCCCAGCACCGCGTACTCGCCGGCGTGCGCGACCTTACGGACGACGGCGTCCCACACGAGCCCGGTCGTCAGATCCGGGATCGAAGAGAGCACGAAGATGAGCGCCGCCCAGAGCGCGACCGGGGCCCAGAGCGCGAAGCGTTCGAGCACCGCCATTGCCGCCAGCGTACCCCGGTGCTAGCTTCCCGCCTGACATAGGCGAGCGGTCAAGGGAAGCCGGTGCGAATCCGGCGCGGTCCCGCCGCTGTGAGGGGAGATGCTCCTCTGCCACGACGCCACTGGCCACGGCTGGGAAGGCGGCGGACGAGGGAGCCCCGAGTCAGAAGACCTGCCGCTCGCCTCGACCGTTCCCCTCGCGGAAGGAGGAAACGTGCTTCGTCGCCTCGCCGTCCCTCTCGGCCTCTCCGTACTCGTGCTCACGGTCACGGCGCCCGCGCTCGCCGCGCGCGTCCACGTGCGCGTCGAAGGCCCGAACGTGACGATCTTCGGGCCGAGCGAGCCGCTCGTGACGCCCGTGACCGGCTCGTTCGCGCCGCCCGCCGGCCCGCCGGTAACGGTGGGCGCCGACACGCCGCTCGGCGCTCTCGAGCGGGCGAGCAGGCTCGCCGACTTCTACTACCGAATCGAGTCGTTTTCGTTCGGTCCGTATGTCGCCCAAGTCGGACGCCGTGCGGGAACCGATGTGACCGGTTGGGTCTACAAGGTGAACGGTGTCTCGCCGCCCGTCGGTGCGACGGCGTATCGGCTTCGTCCCGGCGATCGCGTTCTCTGGTACTACGCCAGGTTCGGCGCGTCCGGTGGGCCGAAGACGCTCGACCTTCGGCGGACGAAGTGCCGCGGAGGGGTGCAGGCGGTCCTGGTCGACGACGCCGGTCGGGCAAAACCGGCTGATCACGTCGTCTTCGTCGTCGACGGGCGGCGCGTTCGCGACGCGAACGGCGCTCTTTGTCCGCGCGGCCACTGGCATACCCTGCGGGCGACCAAGCGCGGCGCCGTTCGTTCACGGGTCGTGAAAGCGCCGCGCAACCGTCGCCGGGCGTCGAGCTTCGGCGCTCCGCTCGCCGGCCGTCGTTAGCGCGTGCCTCGCGCTCTCCTCGTACTCTCCGCGCTCGCCATCGTCGTCGCGGCGTGTGGAGGCGGGAGCAGTGCCGG
Source organism: Actinomycetota bacterium (assembly GCA_030861005.1). Lineage (GTDB taxonomy): Bacteria > Actinomycetota > Thermoleophilia > Gaiellales > Gaiellaceae > JALZFU01. Next base: position 596 of record JALZGN010000092.1, on the reverse strand, counting down.
CGACTCCACTCGCGCCGGCGAGACGGCGACGCTTTGGGTGACGCGCGACCGCGGCGCCGAGGTCGTCCTCGAGAAGGCCGTCCCGGCGGGGTCGACTGCCCTCCAGGCGCTCGACCGCGAGGCGGACGTCGAGACTCGCTACGGCGGGCGGTTCGTCCAGGCCGTCGACGGGATCGAGGGCAGCCTCGACGCTCGACGCGATTGGTTCTACTTCCTGAACGGGATCGAGCCCGATCTCGGCGGCGCCGACGTGACCGTCCACGCAGGCGACGTCATCTGGTGGGACTTCCGCTCGTGGGCGGACACGATGGCCCAGCCCGTCGTCGTCGGCGCGTTTCCCGAGCCGTTTCTCCACGGGTGGGACGGGAAGCGGCGACCGGCCGACGTCCGGGCGCCGCCCGAGCTCGCGAACGAGGCCGATGCCCTTCGGCGCGTGCTCGGCGGCGGTGACGGCACGGGCGATCCGAACGTCTTCGCGCTCCGCGTCGAGCCGGGTGCGGACGGCGCCGCGCTTACGGCCGACCGCGGCGCGGGGAACGACTCGCCGGTCACGTTCACGCTCGGCGGCTCCCTCGCGGCCGTCCGCGCCGCCGCGG
>JALZGN010000089.1 GCA_030861005.1 Actinomycetota bacterium | reverse complement strand
GAACTGGACGATGGCCGAGTGCCGGTCGGCCGAGACGAGGTTCCCGTTCTCGCCGTCGAGCGACGAGCGGACCTCGGTGACCCCCTCGAGCCGCGAGACGCGCTCGGCGACCTGCCGGACGACGGCTTGGAATCGCGCGTCGGTCGCGGTCGCCGAACGGCTCTGGACGAGGACGGATTCCTCGTCCGACTCCGGGTAGGCCCCGCGGTCGATGATCGCCTCGGCGCGGCCCGAATCGCGGACGTTCGCGTCTTCGTCGTCGAGGGCCTTCGTGCCGACGACGGCGCCGATCGCGACGGCGACGGCGACGAACGCGAGCCACTCGAAGATCGCCGTCTTCCGGTGTCCCGCGCTCCAGCGGCCCATCCGGGCCGCGAAGTTTCTGGAACGTGCGAGCGGAGTCATCTCTTCGTCCTTTCGGGAGACTGTTTCCTGTCTGGTTCAGCGTTGCGGGTCGCTGCTCGAGCCGGAATGCGGCGGGCAGGCGTTTTCGCAGCGAGCGAGCCGAAGGCACAGGTGGGGATAGCCGAACGAGAGTCAGGCGGAGAACGCGAGGTCGTCGAGCGCCGCCTGCGTCGTTTCCGGCGAGCACGTCCGGCAGCGCCCGGCTCGCTCGAACGACGCGAGGAAGTGGAGCGAGAGGACGATGGGGACGCCGATCACGGCCCACATCGCCCCGTAGCCGTGCGTCGAGCGGAAGAGCGGCTCGGCGAGGTCGATCGCCGCGCCGACGACGATCGGGCCGAGGATGACGCCGAGCGCGCGCGAGAGGTTGAAGAGACCGGCGACCGCGCCCTCGGCGCCCACGGGAGTCAACTGCATGAGGACGCCGTAGGGCAGCGTCATGAGGACCGCTCCCGCGAGCGCGACGAACGGGAGCCCGACGAGCATGGGCCTGATCGAGTGGAGGGTCGAGGCGAAGAGGAGTCCGGCGCCGTACACCCAGATCGCGGCTCGCATGAGGCGGACGACCCCGATCCGATCGGCCAAGCGGCCGCTCACGAGAGCGGCGGCGACGTAGGACGCGGCGACGACGCCGATGACCCCGGTGGCGAGGGTCGTCGACTCCCCGAGGCCCTCCACCACGTAGAGGACGATGAACGTCTTCAGGCCCATGAACGAGAACTCCCACAGGGAGTTGGCGGCGACGAACGCTCGCAGCTCGGGCCGCTCGCGAAGAAGGGCGCCGACCCCGGGCCCGCGCGGGGATTCGACCGTCGGCGAGAGGCTCTTCGTCTCCGGAAGTCCGCGAACGAGGGCGACCGTGGTCGCGACTACGGCGAGGGCGCCGAGCAGGAAGGGGAGCGGCGCCCAGGCGGAAAGGAGGAGCCCGCCGCCGACGAGTGCTGCCCCGAGGCCGAGCCCCCGCGCCACGCCCTGGACTCCCTGCGCTCGTCCGTAGTGCGTCGCGGGCACGAGCTCGGCGAAGAGCGCCTGGTAGGGCGGGTAGTAGACGAAGTACCCGACGAAGAAGAGGGAGACGAGACCGACCGTCGAGGCGTACGAGCTCGAGAACGGAAGCAGGACAAGCGGGACGGCGAGAAGCGGCGCCGCGAAGATCGTGTAGGGAAGCCGACGACCGAGCCGAGAGCGCGTCCGATCGGAGAGCGAGCCGACGAGGACGGGGAGGAAGAGCGCGAAGAGTCCCTCGCCGCCGATCGCGACGCCGACGGCCGCGCCCGAGTCCGTCTTCTCGCCGAGGAGGACGGGCGCGTACGTCGTGAGGACGCTGACCGCCAGCGCGAGCCCGAAGGTGGGGAGGGAGAGCGTTCGCACGAGGCGACCGACGTCCCGTGCCTGCGTCGCGTCCATGACGCGAACCCTCGTCGGCCGACCGCCGCGCGAGAAGGCAGCGAGCCCGCCTCTTGCGGTGCGGTTTCCACCACGTCGACCATGCGAGAGGCCGCTCGGAACGGGGGCGGCCTCTTGTGAGAGGGGAAGCGCGCTCTACGCGGGCGCCAGGCGGCGAGGCGGGACGAACGCCCGGCGAAGACCCCGGACCGTCCACCCGGCGAGGGCGAGGAGGAGGACTCCGAGGATCACGATCGAGAAAAAGAGCGTGCGCTTCATGGTGCGAGCTTCGCACCCGTGAGCGTGCTCGTGAATCGCGCTAGCCTGCGTCTTCCAGGTGCGGTCAGCCGCACCGTCAGGGAGCGAGGGCGTTGTCGAAGAAGCCGACGACGCGGCGCTCGTACTCCTCGGGCCGCTCGCGGATCGCGGCCGTGTGGCCGACCCCCGCGGGAAGCTCCCAGTACTCAAACGGCTCCCTCGCGACTTCCGCGTAGTGCCGATTGAACTCGCGCTCTCCCAGCACGCTTGCTGCGGCGACGAGAAGAAGCGGCGTGGGCGCGACGCGCGGAACGAGGTCCTCGAGGGGCGGCCCCGGCGAGGCGCCCAAGAGGACGCGGGAGCCGGTGATGAAGGTCCAGACGAAGGGCGTTGTCACGTCGAGGCCGTGCACCGCCGCCTGGTCGGCGAACGAGCGAGCGGTCGCGCCGTCGCTCACGACCGCCTTGAGCACGCGGTGCTCGGGCGCGGCCTCGATCAGAACGTCGGCTCCGGTCGAAAGGCCGAGCCCGCCGATCCGGCCGTCCTCGACGTCCTCGCGCTCGCCGAGGAACTCGAGGGCGCCCTCCACGTCCTTCTCCCACCCCGAGCGTAGGCGATATGGCTTCGGCCGCTCTCGCCGCGGCCACGCGAGTCGTAGACGAGGACGCCGTAGCCGTGGCGGGCCAGGAGGGCTGCGTGGGCGAGCGAGCCGGTGCGGTCGCCGCCGCGCCGTGGACGACGATCACGGCCGCCCCGTTCTCCGACGGCCGGCCCGCGCATGGCCACCTCGCGCACGGAGCGCTCGCCCGCGCGCTCGGAAATCACGGCGGCGAGCCGGTCGCTCTCGGCGCCTGCTTGGATCATCTGCTCGCCGCCGACCGAGAAGCCGATACCACCGATCCTTCCGTTCTTCACGTCAGGTCGCCCCTCGAGGAACGCGATCGCACCCCGTCGCGGGCGCGTGCGTACGCGAGCGCCCCGGCCGCGAAGAGCGAGACGAAGACGCCCACGTAAAGCAGGTGGTCGCCGGCCGAGGTTCCGGGCTCTGGTCGGAAGAACCCGTCGTCGAGGACGTGGAAGCAGAGGAGGAAGACCGCCGCGGCGAAGACACGCGTGTCCCAGCGTCGACGCACGCCCCTATCCTCCCACCGTCGGCTCCGGACGACGTCTCGCTACGAGCGCAGGAAGGCGAGCACCGCGAGGACGCGGCGGTGGTCCTCGGGCGCGGAGGCGAGCCGGAGCTTGCCGAAGATGCTCGTGACGTGCTTCTCGACGGCGCGCTCGGTGATGACGAGCTGCTCCGCGATCCCCTGGTTGGAACGCCCCTCCGCCATGAGGCCGAGCACCTCGCGCTCGCGCGGCGTCAGGTCGCCGATCGGGTCGCCGCCGCGGCGCCGTCCGACGAGGTGCGAGACGACGGACGGGTCGAGCGCGGAGCCGCCCTCGGCGACCCTCCGTACCGACGCGGCGAACTCCTTCACGTCCGAGATCCGGTCCTTCAGGAGGTACCCGATGCCCTCGGCGCTCTCCGAGAGGAGCTCCATCGCGTATTCGGGCTCCACGTACTGCGAAAGGACGAGGACTCCCGTCTCGGGATGACGCTCGCGGATCTCCTTCGCCGCCCGGAGCCCCTCGTCGGTGTGCGTCGGCGGCATGCGGATGTCGACGATCGCTACGTCGGGCGAGTAGCTTCGCACCTTCAGGAGGAGCTCGTCGGCGTTGCCCGCCTGGCCGACGACGTCGAAGCCGGACTCGGCGAGGATCCGCGCAACGCCTTCGCGAAGGAGGACCGAGTCCTCCGCGAGGACGACGCGGAGTCCGTCCCGTGTCTCGCCACCCTTTGCCGTCGCTCTCAGCTCCGGGAAGTCGGCTGGCAGATCGGGAACGACAACCTGGAAGATCCTCTCAGGGCCCGGGAGCCCGGCAAGGTGGTGCTCGCCAAGGTCCTTCAGCGTATAGCTGTCGCCGGCTTGCTCGCCGTTCAGGAGTGCGACCGTCGTCTCGGAAACGAGGATCTGGTCGCCGTGGCCAGCGTTGCCGATCCGGACTGCCCGGTGGACGTCGAGCCCGAAATACCCGCCCTCGCCGACGCTCGGCTCTCCCGTGTGCACCCCGACCCGGACGCGGACCCGGTTCCCCTCGTCCCAGCTGTGCGCCGCGAACGCGCGTTGGGCCGCGAGGGCGCCACGAACGGCGTCCCCCGGGTCGCGGAAGACGGCGAGAAAATCGTCGGCGCGGCAATCGACCTCGGAACCGCCGGCGCCGCTGACCGCGTCCCGAAGCAGGTGACGATGCTCGCGGAGGACGGCGCCCCACCGCTCGCCGAGCGCTCGGACGAGCGCAGTCGAGCGCTCGATGTCCGTGAAGAGCAGCGTGATCTGACCCGTCGGTAGCTCAGGCACGGGAAAAAGAGTCTAGAGCGCCTGATACGGAGCGACCGTCTGCGTACGCCGCGAGGTGGCGAGTGCGCGTCGAGTCAGACCGGGATCTCGGCGCGGATCGTGGTCCCCGCTCCCGGCGAGCTCTCGACCTCGAGGTGGCCGTCCAACGCCTCGACGCGGTCGGCCAGCCCCCGGAGACCGGAGCCGACCTTCGGGTCGGCGCCGCCGACGCCGTCGTCCGCGACCTCGACGAGCGCGCGACCGTCGTTTCGCGAGACGCGCACGGTCGCGGTCGAGGCGTGTGCGTACTTGGCGACGTTCGTCAGCGCTTCCGACACGACGTAGTACGCCGCGGCCTCGACCGGCTCGGGGAGCCGATCCCCGGGCGCCTCAGCAAGCGTGACCGGCACGGGCGAGCGTGTGACGAGCGATTGCAGCGCGGGCTCGAGGCCGCGGTCGCTCAGGATCGCCGGGTGGATGCCGCGGGCGAGCTCGCGGAGCTCCTCGAGGGCGCGCGCGAGCTCCTCCGACGCCGTCGCCAGGAGCTGCTGGGCACCCTCGGGGTCGTCCACCACCTTGTTCTCGGCGAGCCGGAGGAAGAGCGAGATCGAGACCAGCCGCTGCTGCGCGCCGTCGTGGAGGTTTCGCTCGAGCCGCCGGCGCTCGACGTCGCCGGCCTCGACGATGCGCGCTCGCGACGAGCGCAGCTCCTCCTCCTGGCGCTTTCGCTCGGTTATGTCGACCCCGGTGATGAGGAAGCGCGACTCGCCTTGCTCGTCGTCGAGCGGCGTGACACGCCACGCGACCGTGAGCCGCTCCCCGCGCGCGGTCACCCACTCCGTCTCGTTCTCACCCGGTCGGTTGAGGAAGTTCGCACGGACTTCTTCGATGTCCTCGGACGAGACGAAGACGTCCCAGAAGTGGCGCCCGCGCACGTTCGTGTCGTCCTCGAAGCCGAGGGTCTGCTCGAGCGCGCGGTTGAAGCGCACGATCCGGCCGCCGCGGTCGACCAGGCAGAAGAGGCTGGGCGCCGCCTGCACGACCGCCCGGACGAAGTCGCGCTCGCGTCGGAGCTCGTCCAGACGGGTCCGAAGCTCGTCCTGCAGGCGCTGGAGCTGCAGCTCGGAGCGTTTCCGATCGCTGATGTCGCGGACGATCAGGACGACCTCGTCGTCGCTGATCGCGGCGACACGCGCCTCGAAGTGGCGGTTCAGCGGCCCGAGGCGGAGCTGGTACTCCACCGTCTCGACGCGACCGGGCCGCAGGCGCTCGACGCAGCGCGAGAGCGACTCGCTGACCTCCGGGGGAAGAACCTCGCTCATCTTCTTCCCGAGGAGCTCACGGGCCGGAAGAACGAGGTCGGCCTCGTTCGCCTTGACGTCGAGGTACGTCCCGTCGCGGGACACGCGGAACATGAGATCGGGAAGCGCGTCGACGAGGGCGCGGAGGCGCGCCTCCGACTGGGCGAGCTGGCTCACGCGCCGCTCGTTCTCGAGGGCGAGCGCGGCCGCGGCGGCGACCGACTCGACGAGGTCGGGATCGTCGAGGAGCAGGGCATCGTGCACGAGCGCGGCGACGGGCTCGCCGTCCCGCTCGACCACAGTCGCCGCGACGGGTCCTCCCTTCGGTGGAATCGCGACCGGCTGCCCCTCGGCGTCGACGAACTCGCGCCGCTCCGAAAACCAATACGCCACGCGAAGCGACGGGTCGCCGAGCGCCCGCGCGAGCGCCCGGCGAAGCTCGCCCGCGTTCCGGACCCGGTCGAGCTCGAGAAGGAGCGAGCCCACCCCTGCGCGCGCGAGACGCGTTCGCAGGACGCCGAGCGCGAACGAGAGCGGGACCGTGAGGAGGAAGGCGAGCGTGACCCAGTAGAGGACGTCGCTCAGGTCTTGCCCGCCGAGCGCGTCGACGAGGACGGCGAGCGCGAGCGAGCCGATCGTGACGCCGAACGTCACGTAGACAGGCGAGAGCGCCCGCCGAAGCGGCGGCGTCGCAGCGAGCCAGCGGCGGACGAGGATCGTCACCGTCGAGGCGATGAGAAAGAGCGCGACGATCTGGATGGTCGTCTCGATCGCGTCGGCGAGCCCGGGCCGGAGGTCGACGAGAAGCGCGTTTCGGGGCGCGTCCGGGTACGTCGCCTCGAGGTCGGCGAAGAGCGTCCAGAGCGGCCGGAGCACCCCGGCGAGGAAGAGGGCGACGCCGACGACGACCTTCGAATCGAGCGACTCGAGCCGGCCCGACGGGTACGCGAGGACGAGATAGGCGAAGAAGGCCCAGGGGAGGTCGTTGACGGCGACGCCCAGCGAGAAGACGAGGGGGGCGTTCGACTGCGTCAGCGCACCGAGGAACCAGGCGAACCCGACGACGACCATGATCGAGGCGACGCGGCTCGAGGGTCGCCGAGCGCGCGAGACGAGCCCGGCTGCGACGAACGCGAGGCCGATCGCGGTCCCGAGGATCGCGCGGCCGGTGGGCGCGCCGGGATGGTCGCTCGTGAGGACGAGCATGGACGCGCCGACCGTCGCAAGCACCGCGAGCGTCCAGACGCCAACGGTCGTCCGCGTGATCACGGAAGGAGGGTAGCGAGGGCGGCTCCGGACAACTCTCCCTTCGGGATGAACCCGGCGGCGCCGCTCTCGGCGACTAGCGGGCCGAAGTCGGAGGCGTCCCGGCTCGAGATCATCACGATCGTCGGGCCGTTCCCGTTCCTCGAGAGCCGTGAGGCGACCTCGAACCCGTCGAAGTCCGGGAGTTGGACGTCGAGGAGGATGACGTCCGGATGGAGCTCGCCCGCCGCGCGAAGCGCGGCGACGCCGTTCTCCGCCTCGCCGACGACCTCGTACCCTTCAGCCTCGAGGAGCGCGCGCGCCGTCGTCCGAAAGCCGGGGTGGTCGTCGACGATGAGAACTGTGATGGGCATCGCGTAGAGACATAGTCGCACCGAATCGACGCATCGCCCATACGGCTAACCCCCCTTTCAGACCATCAGACGGCGAAGGGCGAGGCCGTTCGGAACGGCGTACCGCTCCCAGTCGCTGTTGCCAACCGTGAAACGCCGTCCGCAGCCGGCATTCGACCTCGTCTTTACCGACGAGAGCGGAAACGAAGCTCGCCGGTTCGGAATCGCACCAGGGACATCCGCGACGTACGCCACCCCGAGACGGGTGAGACGCTCTCGAGAGCGATGGAGAGGATGCCGGCCCGGCGCAAACGCCGTGACGCTCCGTGCTCGTCTACGGGATCGTAAGCGCGGAGACCGAGAACGCGGTCGAGACGTTCCTCCGCCGCGACGACGCCGAACGGTTCCTCCAGGAGGTCCGGGGCGACGATCCTGAGTTGGCGCAGCGGCTGCGGCGAGACCGTCGAGCTCGACGCCTTAGCGTCCCAGTAGACTCGGCGCTGCCATGAAGCTGGACCTCCATCTCGCGGACGGCAGGAAGCTCGCCCTCCAGGTCGAGAACGAGCGCGCGCTCTACGAACTGTTGAACGGCGAGGGCGGCTACCAGACTGGCTGGGCGCAGACCTCAACGGGTGAGTACGTGCGACTCTCGCAAGTCGTCTCCGTTCGCGCGCTCGACCGACCGTAGGTCGGGTCGGCTTCCGCCAGGGGCGTATCGGCCCCACCACAGGGCTACTTCTCTCGCCTGTGCCCCTCGGCTTGGGGTTTGATCTCGACGAGGATGTTGTCCGCCTCGTCGTCGGGGTAGGGGTCCGCGGCCCGCAGTCTCGCTACCGCGCGGTAGACGACGGCGTAGGGGGTGGGAACGATCGGGAGCGCGAAGTTGATCCGCGTGTGACGGGATTTCGTCGAAGCGCTGTTCTCAGACGACCGAAAGTGCCGCTGTCGGAGGCGCTCAAGTTATTCGACGAAGCGCGACTGGCACCGTCCGCGCGGGACGGCAGCAGGAACCTAGTACGCTGACCGTCTCCTACGAATCCCTCTCAATCATTCCTCGCAGCGAGGCCGCATTGCGAACCGCGTAGGCATTCCAATCGTTGTTGAAGTAGGCGTAGATGTCCACGCGCTCGCGCCAAGCCCCGAGCCGCTTCGCCCACTCCTCGAGCTCGCGCTCCGAGTAGTTGCCGCTTCGGCCGCGAGAGCCGTAGTGGAAGCGAACGAACGTCCAGTCCGCGGTCAGCTCGTGCGTCTGGAAGGGTCGCGACGGATTGTCCCCGATGACGAGCGCGGCGCCGTGCGCGCTCAGGATCTCGTAGATCTCCGATGCGAACCAGGTCGCGTCGCGGAACTCGAAGCAGTGGCGACCAGGCGGGAGCCGGGCGAGCGCCGCCGCGAGCCGCTCGTCGTCTCGGCGAAAGCGCGGCGGAAGCTGCCAGAGGACGGGTCCCATCTTCGGCGAGGCGAGGAGGGGCTCGATCCGCTCGTAGAAGCGCTCGACTCCCTCGCCGAGGTCGGTCAGGCGCTTGACGTGCGTGAGGTAGCGGCTCGCCTTCACCGCGAAGAGGAAGCTGGGCGGCGACTGCTCGACCCAGCTCGTGACCGCCGAGCGCGTGGGGAGACGGTAGAAGGTGTTGTTGACCTCGACCGTGTCGAAGAGCGTCGCGTAGTGCTCGAGCCAGCGGCGCGGCGGAAGCCCTGTGGGGTAGACACGTTCCCGCCAGTGCCCGTAGTTCCAGCCCGAGCAGCCGATACGGACCGGCCTCACTCGTCCAGCTCGAGCGTGAAGCGTGGAAGCCGCCGGCGCGCAAGCCGGTTGAAGACCGCGCGATACTCCTCGGCGGTCGAGACTGCGAGCGTCGCCGCGTAGCGTTCTCGGATCTCGACGAGCTCGTTCTGACCGGTCTCGACCAGGTCGAGGTAGTCGCCGTAGCGTTCCTCGGCCTCGTCGCGCTCGGCGGCGTCGTAGGCGCGAAGCGCGGCTTCGGCGTCGCCGATCAGACCCGCGTGCTCGCGCGAGAAGAGATCGAGCTGGCGCTCGACGAGATCGACGAAGCGTCCGCGCCGAAACGGCATTGGCGACATCCCTAGACTAGGCGCGCCCTGACCCTCCTCGTCCGAACGTGGAACGTCTACCACGGCCGTACGCATCCGCCCGGCCGCCGGACGCACCTCGAGCGAATGGTTCGGCTCGTGACCGAGGACCGGCCGGACATCGTCGCCCTCCAGGAGGTTCCGCTCTGGGCGCTCGGTCGGCTGGAGCGCTGGAGTGAGATGACGATCCGCTGGGCGGTCACGGTGCCGGCGCTCCTGCTGGCGCCGCTCGCGCGGCTCGTCACGGAGCTGAACGCGGCGCGCCTCCGCTCCCTCTTCACCGGCCAGGCGAACGTCCTTCTCGTCGGGCCACGGGTCGAGCTCGGTGGGCAGCGGCTCCTCCTCCTGAACCCGAACGTGACGAGGTGGGAGTGGCTCTTCGGCGGTCGGCAGCAGCGCTACTGCCAGGCGCTCGACGCTCGACTGGGCGCCGTCCACCTCGTCGTCGCGAACCTCCACGCGACGAACGACCCCGGCCGCGCGGTTGGGGAAGTGGCGCGGGCGACCGAGCTCGTGCGCGGCGCCGAGCGCTGCATCTTCTGTGGAGATTTCAACGTCCCTCACCACGCGGTTCCCGACTTCTCACCGCCGGGCGAGGGGATCGACCAGATTCTCGTTCGCGGCTTCGAGTTCGCGCGGGAGCCCTTCGCGTGGGCGCCCGCCCGCCGGCGCCTCGAAGGTCGCCTCCTCTCCGATCACGGTCCGGTCGAGGCGGTCCTCGCGTGGACCTGAGCGCCGTCCGGGCCGAGCTCCCGGTCCTCGAGCGCTACGCGTACCTGAACGCGGGCACGTTCGGGCCGCTTCCCCGGCGAACGGTCGAGACGATGGTCTCACACGAGAGCGAGCGCCTGGCCGAGGGCCGCTTCGGCCGCGCGTTCTTCGAGAGCGCGATGGGCGAGCGGCAGCTCCTGCGGGACGCGTTCGCGCGCCTCCTCGGCGCCGAGACGAGCTCGATCGCGTTCACGACGTCGACGACGGAGGCGTGCAACGCCGTCGTCGCGGGTCTCAGGCTCGTCCCCGGGGACGAGGTGGTCACGACCGACGCCGAGCATCCTGGCCTCCGCGGCGCCCTGCGCGCCTGGCGGCTCGACGTCCGGGAGGCGCCGGTCAGCCGCGCGCCGGCGTCAGAAGCACTCGCGCTCGTCCAGCGGGAGCTGACGCCGCGGACGCGTCTCGTCGCGCTCTCGCACGTCACGTGGACGACGGGCCAGGTGCTCCCGGTGGCCGAGCTCGCGACCCGTGGAGCTCCGGTCCTCGTGGACGGGGCGCAGTCGGCGGGGGCGATCCCGGTCGACGTCGGCTCGCTCGGCGTCGACTTCTACACGGCGTCCGGGCAGAAGTGGCTTCTCGGGCCCGACGCGACCGGCTGCCTCTACGTCCGTCCCGACTGGATCGAGCGGCTCGCGATGACGTATCCGTCCTACCTCTCGTGGGAGGACGTCGCCGAGCTCGTCCCGTGGCCCGACGCGCGCCGTTTCGAGTCCGTCTTCACGCCCACCGCGTCGGTTGCCGGCCTCAGCGCCTCGCTCGCCTTCGCCGAGGAGGTGGGCGAGGAGCGCTTCACGGTCGCCCGCCTCGTCGCCGAGCGCTGCCGCGAGCTCGTCGGCGAGCGGGCCGAGGTGGTGACGGAACCGGGCCAGGCAACGCTCGTCAGCTTCCGGCCGTGGGATCCGCCCGACGAGGTCGTCGCTCGCCTCGAGGGGCGCGGGGTGGTCGTCCGCGACCTCCCGGGAACCGGCTGGGTCCGCGCCTCGTGTGGTTTCTGGACGAGCGACGACGACCTCGAACGCCTCGCCGCCGGCCTCTGAAGCGCGCGGTCGCGCCTACGCCATCTCCAGGTCGTCCTCGGCACGGGTCGAGAAGGCGAGCCGCCAGTCCGCGTTGCCCTCGCCGTTTACCGTCAGCCGCCACTCGTAGCGACCGCCGGGCGGAAGGGGTGGACCGGGGAGGTTGATCGCGATCGGGACGTCGAGCGGCGTCCCCGGCTTCAGTCCCGGCGGTCGTCCCGCCTCGAACTCGCCCTCGATCGTCAGCGGCTCCTCGCCGTCGTCGGTCGGGACGAAGACGACGTGGCCGTCGGCGTCGACGAGGTCGAGTCGAAACCGGTGCTTCACGTTCGCCCGATCCCACGGGACCTCGAAGAGGATCGCGATCGCGAAGGGCACGGGCATCGGCCCGGTGACCGACCAGCCGCCGCCCACGATCGTGAGCTTGCCGTCGGCGACGGCCGCGTAGTCCGCGAGCATCATCGTCACCTTCACGCGCTCTCCCCCGGCGCCTGGAGCCCGAGCTGGGCGGCGATCGGGCGCATCGACTCAATCACGTTCCGGATGTGCTCGTCGAGGTCGAAGCCGAGGAGCTCGGCGCCCTTGTAGACCTCGTCCCGATGGACGCCGGCGGCGAACGACGGCTGCTTCAGCTTCTTTCGCACCGACTTGGGCTCGAGGGTCGAAATCCCGTCGGGCCGGACGAGTCCGCAGGCGTGGACGAACCCGGCGAGCTCGTCGCAGGCGAAGAGCGTCTTCTTGAGCGGCGTGTCTCGCGCCATCTTCAGGTGCTCGGCGTGAGAGAGGACGGCCTCCACGAGCTCCTCCGGGTAGCCCTCCTCCCGGAGGATGTGAGCGCCCTCCTGCGGATGCTCGTCGAGCGTGGGATGGATCTCGTAGTCGAAGTCGTGCAGGAGCGCCGTCGCGCGCCAGAACTCCTCGTCCTCGCGGAAGCGCCGCGCGTAGCCCGCGACGGCGGCCTCGACGGCGAGCGCGTGACGGCGCAACGCCTCGCTCCGCGTGTACGTCGTGAGCGTCTGCCAGGCGCGTTCCCTCGTCACGTCCATGGGGCGGGGTAGGATAGCCCGCTTCGCACGTCCGGCCGTCTGCCCCGTGGATAGCGTCCTCACCGAGCCGTTGATCGCCGACGCCGTCTCGGACTCCTTCGTCATCGAGGGCGCGCGCCCGCTCAACGGGGTTGTCCGCGCTGCCGGGAACAAGAACGCGGCCCTCCCCATCGTCGCCGCCTGCCTCCTGACGGACGAGCCCGTCGTCCTCTCGAACGTCCCCGCGATCCGCGACGTCGAGACGATGCTCGAGCTCGTCGCCGGCGTCGGCGTCCACGTCGAGCATCGAAGCGGCGGCGAGGTGGCGATCCACGCGGCCGCGACGCCGAAGGCGGAGCTCGACGAGGAGCTCTGCAGCCGGATCCGCGCGTCCATCCTCCTTGCCGGCCCGCTCCTCGCCCGCCGCGGCGAGGCGATCGTCCCACCCCCGGGCGGTGACGTGATCGGGCGGCGCCGGCTCGACGTTCACATCGACGCGCTCGAGCGCCTCGGCGCCGACGTGCAGATGAACCGCCGCTTCCACATCCGGACGGACGGCCTTGTCGGCGTGCCGCTCTTTCTCGACGAGGCGTCCGTGACCGGGACGGAGAACGCCGTCATGGCGGCGGTCCTCGCGCGCGGGGAAACCCTGATCGCAAACGCGGCGTGCGAGCCGCACGTCCAGGACCTCTGCCGCTTCCTCGTCTCTCTCGGCGCCGAGATCGACGGGATCGGCTCGAATCTTCTTCGCGTTCGCGGGGTCGAGCGGCTGCACGGCGGCCGGTGGCGGATTTGCCCCGACCACATCGAGGTGGCGAGCTTCATCGGGCTCGGCGCCGTCACCGACGGCGAGATCGTGATCGAGGACGTCCACCCGGAGGACCTGGTCGCGATCTGGCCCGGCTTCCACCGCCTCGGCATCGTCGTTCACGTCGAGGGAAGGGCGATCCGCGTGCCCGCCCAGCGAGAGCTCGTCGTCCGCGACGACGTCGGCCCGCAGATTCCGAAGATCGAGGACGGGCCGTGGCCGGCGTTCCCCGCGGATCTCACGTCGATCGCGCTCGCCGTCGCGACCCAGGCGCGCGGAACCGTCCTCATCTTCGAGAAGATGTTCGAGAACCGCCTCTTCTTCGTCGACAAGCTCGTCGGGATGGGCGCCAGGATCATCCTCTGCGACCCCCACCGGGCCGTCATCAACGGGCCGGCGAAGCTCTACGGCGAGCGACTGTCGAGTCCGGACATCCGGGCCGGGATGGCGATGCTGATCGCCGCGCTCTGCGCCGAGGGCACCTCGACGATCGGGAACATCCGGGAGATCGACCGCGGCTACGAGCGGATCGACGAACGTCTCCGCGCCCTCGGCGCGGCAATCGAGCGGGTGGAGGCCTAGACGGCGTGGCCAAGAAGCGGGTGGTCAGGACCGAGCGGGCGCCGGCGCCGTTTCAGGGAGCGCCGTACTCGCAAGCGATCGTGTTCGGCGACCTCGTCTTCGTCTCCGGCCAGGTGGCGATCGATCCCGAGACGCACGAGTTCCTCGAGGGCGGGATCGCGGAGCAGACCGAGCTCGTGATGCGAAACGTCGGCGCGATCCTCGAGGAGGCGGGCTCGAGCCTCGAGAACCTCCTGAAGTGCACGATCTTCCTGGCCGACTTCGCCGACTTCCAGGAGATGAACGACGCGTATCGACGCTTCGTCGGCGACGACCCGCCCGCCCGCGCGACCGTCGAGATCGCCTCGCTCCCCTCGGGGGCTCGAGTCGAGATCGACGCGATCGCCCACCTGTAGCAGCTCGAGGGGTCGCCCGGCTGCGCCGGGCGAGGGCGGCGGAGGCGATTACCCTTCCGCTCGTGGACGTCATCACGACCCACACGAACACCGACTTCGACGCGTTCGCCTCGATGCTCGCCGCCCGGCGCCTGTACCCGGGCGCCGTCGCCGCGCTCTCCGGCTCGCTGAACCGGAACGTCCGCGACTTCTACCGCCTGCACGCCGACGCGCTCGCCGTCGCGGACACGGGCACCATCGACCGCGGCGCGATTCGCCGCCTCGTCGTCGTCGAGACCGTGCACGCCGAGCGGCTGGGCGAGTTCGAGGAAGTCGCGCGGCGGCCGGACGTCGAGGTGGTTGCCTTCGACCACCATCAGCCGGAGCGGCCCGGGTGGATCCCGGGCGAGAACCTCGTTCTCTCCGAGGACGGCGCGCTCACGACGACGATGGTCGGGATCCTCGCCGAGCGCGAGATCGAGGTGACGCCGCTCGAGGCGACCGTCTTCGCCCTCGGGATCCACGAGGACACCGGGTCCCTCACGTATCCGGGAGTGACGCAGCGCGACGCCGACGCGCTCGCCTGGTGCCTTCGCCACGGGGCGCGGCAGGAGATGGTCGGGCAGTACCTCCACTCGCCGCTCGCGAAGCCTGAGCGAATGCTCCTCGAAGCGCTCCTCGGCGCGCTCGAGTCGCACCTGGCGGGCGGGTTCGAGGTTCTCGTGACCGCGGTCGCGTGGCCCGAGTACGTGGACGGCGTCTCGAACCTCGTCCACAAGGTGGTCGACCTGACCGACGCGCGGGGCCTCGTCGCACTCGTCGAGATGGGAGAGCGCGTCTTCTGTGTCGTCCGAACGAGGGTCGCCGAGGTCGACGCGAGCATCGTCGCCGCCGCGCTCGGCGGCGGCGGGCACGAGCAGGCGGCGTCGGCGGTCTTCCGCGGTCCGCTCGCCGAAGCCCGAGAACGCGCCCTCGCGGCGCTCCCGACCGCCGTCCGCCGGCCGCGGCGCGCGCTTGACGTGATGTCTCGCCCCCCGCGCTTCGTCGCGCCCGAGGACACCGTCGCGCACGCGATGGTCGAGTGCCAGCGTCACCGACAGAGCGGGATCCAGGTCGGGCGAGAGGGCCGCCTGGAGGGGCTCGTGACGCGCGAGGACCTGGACAAGGCGGTCGGCCACGGGCTCTCGCACGCGCCCGTGAAGAGCGTTATGACCTCGAACGTCCTCACGTGCTCCGAGGAGACGCCGCTCGCCGAACTCCAGCGGCTCGTCGCCGCGACGGATGCAGGCCGCATTCCAGTCGTGAGCGGTGACACGGTCGTCGGAGTGGTCACGCGAACCGACGTTCTGCGCGCGCTCGACGAGCCGGTCGAGGCGGTTCCCGCCCCATCAGGAACCGACATCGCCGATCGCCTCGATGCGCTGAGGCACCTGGGGCGCCTTTTCGAGGCGATCCAGGCGATCGGCGAGCACTTCGACGGCGTCTACCTCGTCGGCGGCGCCGTGCGGGACGTCCTCATGGGGGAGCGGAGCTTCGACGTCGACATCGCCGTCGAGGGGGACGGAATCGCGTTCGGAGACGCGCTCGCGCAGGCGCTCGGCGGGCGCGCCGTCCCGCACGAGAAGTTCGGGACGGCCGTCGTGATCGGCGAAGACGGGACGCGCGTCGACGTCGCGACGACACGGACCGAGTTCTACGACTACCCGGCGGCGCTTCCGCGCGTCGAACGGGCGACGCTTCGGCAGGACCTCTTCCGCCGCGACTTCACGATCAACGCGATGGCGGCATCGCTCAAAGGCGAGGACTTCGGCCGCCTCGCCGACTTCTTCGGCGGGCTTCGTGACCTCGAGGACGGCGTCGTCCGCGTCCTCCACAACCTCTCGTTCATCGACGACCCGACGCGCCTTTTTCGCGCCATCCGCTACGAGAACCGCTACGCGTTCGCGATGGATCCCCACACCCAGGCGCTCGCCCGCGCCTGCGTGGAGATGGAGCTCGTCGGCGAGCTCTCGTCCGCTCGCCTGCGCGACGAGCTGCAAGCGCTCCTCGACGAGGAGCGGATCGACCACGCGATCGCGCGGCTCGAGGAGCTCGGCGTCGCGGCGGCGATCCATCCACACCTCGCCGCGGACACCGAGGCGGTTCGCCTCGTTGCGGCCGTGGACGACGCGCGGCGGCGCTACGCCGCCAAGCTCCCGCGCTGGCGGCTTCGGCTCGCCGTCCTCGCGCGACGGCTCCCCCCGGACGAGCTCTTCGACTGGTTTGCCCGCCTGCGCCTCAGACGGCGTGACGCGGAGCGGATCGCGGACGCCGTGACGATCGCGCCGCGGCTCGTCGAGCGGCTCGCCGAGATCGACGAGCCGGCCGAGATCCGCCGCCTCCTCGAG
>JALZGN010000066.1 GCA_030861005.1 Actinomycetota bacterium | reverse complement strand
GCACGCGCACGGGGCTCGACACCTCGTCGCCGTCGCGCGGCTCCTCGACGATGATCGCGGGAACGATCTCCATGTAGTCGCCGCACGCGACCGGGTGGTCGAGGACGATGCCCTCGCCCGAGAAGACGTCGACGGGCTCGCCGTCGAGGCGGAAGAGGACGCCGCTGACCGTCTGGAACTGATCCAGCGTGCACGCGACCTGGCCGAGCCGCGAGAGCATCGAGAGCGAGCCGCCGCCCGTCTCGAACTCGGAGCTCAGGTCGACGGTCGCGACGCCGCCCTGGATCGAGAGGCCGAGCAACTGGGTGCCCTCGGGGACGGCGGTCGTGAACCCTTCGGCAGCCTCGTCGGGGGTCGGGCCCGCGAGCAGGTCCTCCATGGCGGCCGCGCCCACCCGTCGCGTGTAGTCATGAACGCGCTCGACGGGCTCGAGCATCTCGCCGTGCGCGAACCAGACCTCGTAGCGCACCAGCTCCGCCTCGCCGCCCTCGGTCTCGCCTTGGGGCTGCGTCTCGTCCACCGTGGTCGTGCCGGCGGTCTTGCCCGCAGGCTCCGTTCCCGCCGGCTCGCCAGCCGTGGCCGAGGGAGCCGGCCCCGCCGACTCGGCACTGTCGTCTGCGCCGCAGCCCGTGAGGACGAACCCGAGCGACGCTGCGATCACGAGAACGGTAACGAGTGCGACGAGCTTCTTCACGGTGTTCCTCCTCCATTCGATCCACGCTCATCGTCCGCGACGCGTGCAACACGCGAGTGGCGATCGGGTAACGATTCCGTTACGGAGAGACGGAGCGTGAAACGGGTGCCGACGCCCGGCTCGCTCCAGACGTCGAGCTCGCCGCCGAGCAGGCGAGCGTTCTCGAGCGCGATCGCGAGACCCAGGCCGCTTCCGGGGCCTGCGCGAGCGGGATCGACCTTGTAGAAGCGGTCGAACAGGTGCGCGAGGTGCTCGGGCGCGATCCCTTGTCCGCGGTCCGACACCTCGACGAGCGCGCCGACCCCGTCACGAGCGACGTGCACGGAGACGTCGCGCCCGCCGTGCTCGATGGCGTTCCCGACGAGGTTCGTCACAATCCGCTCCAGCCGTCGCGGGTCCGTGCTCAGCGTGACCCCCTCGTCGGCGAGCCGGACGTGGCGCTCCCACCCGCGCGCGCGGAGCGCGGCGGCGACGAGCGAGCCGACGTCGACGGGCTCTTCGCGCACGCTCACCCGGCCGGCGTCGAGACGCGAGATCTCCATCAGGTCCTCGACGAGGTTCCGGAGCCGACCGACGTCCGCGAGCAGAAGCTCGAGGGGGCGACGCGCGTCGTTCGGCATCAGGTCGAGGTGATCGCGGAGGAGCGCCGCCTCGGCGACGAGCGCCGTCAGCGGCGTTCTCAGCTCGTGAGCGACGTCAGACGTGAAGCGGCGCTCGCGCGCCTGTGCGCGGGAGAGCGCGTCGATCTTCGCCTGCAGCGCATCGGCCATCTCGTTGAACGAGGCGGCCCACGCGCCGAACTCGTCCTCGCGCTCGACAGGGAGGCGGGTCTCGAGGAGCCCCTCGGCGAGCGAGCGCGCGGCCTCGCTCGCGCGTCCGACGGGCGCGAGCGTGCGGCGGGCGAGGAGCATCCCGATGAGGCCGCCGAGCAGAACGAGCGCGACCGAGGCGCCGAGCAGGACGTTCCGAAGCTCGGCGAGCTCGCCCCAGAGCTCCTCCTCCGAGAAGAAGAAGTAGAGCTCGGTCTCCGTGCCGGCGACGCGTCCTCCTACGACGAGGTAACGAGTGCCCGCGACCGAGGTGCGTTGGTAGGCGAGCTCACCGCGGCGAACGAGTCGTGTCATCTCCCGCGGCACTTGCTCGGCGCCGACCGAGAGGCTCGAGGAGAAGGTTCCCGACCCGGTCCGTCCGACCGTGACGAATCCGCCGCGGCGCTCGTAGGCCGCGAGCAGCGGCTCGGGTCCTCGCTCCAGGAGCTCGAGCGCGAGCGTCAGGTTCACCCGCGCGCGCTCGACCGCGCCGTCGACGGAGTCGTGAAGCCGCGCCTCCCGCACGAGCAGGTACGAGCTTCCCGCGACTGCCGCGGCGGTAAGACCCGCGACCAGCATGAACGCGAACGTCAGACGCCGGCGAAGACGGCCCGGCTGGATTCGGCGCGGTCGCTCGCTCACGCCTCGAAGCGGTAGCCGACCCCGCGCACGGTGTGGATGAACCGCGGGTTCTTCGGATCGTCCTCGACCTTGGCGCGGAGCCGCTGCACGGCGACGTCGACGAGGCGCGAGTCGCCGAGGTAGTCGTAGTTCCAGACCCGCTCGAGCAGAAGCTCCCGCGTGAAGACCTGACCCGGGCGGCGCGCGAGCTCGAGGAGGAGACGGAACTCGGTCGCCGTGAGGGCGACGTCCTCGCCGCGCCGGCGCACGCGAAAGGCAGTCGGGTCGATCTCGAGCCCGTCGACGGCGATCACTGGCTCGGCGGGCGGCTGCGCCGCTCGTCGGAGCGCGGCGCGCGCGCGGGCGACGAGCTCAGCCATGTCGAACGGCTTCGTGACGTAGTCGTCCGCGCCCAGCTCGAGCCCGACGACGACATCGACCGTGTCACTCTTCGCCGAGAGCATGATGATCGGGACCGGGCTCTCTCGACGGATCTCCCGGCAGACGTCGTAGCCGTCGACGGCGGGAAGCATCAGGTCGAGCACGACGAGCTCGAACTTGCCCTGCCGGAACCGGAGCAGGGCCTCGCGTCCGTCGGCCGCCGTGCTCACGCGGAATCCGGCGTTCTCGAGGCCGAGCGCGGCGACCTCGCGGATCGACGCGTCGTCCTCGACCAGCAGCACCCGTTCGTGCACGCGGGAAGCGTAGGCGCCCCTCAGGCGTCGACCGAGCTCCGCTCGCCGCCTCCGGCGCCAATCTCCCCTCTGCCGGTGGGGAACACGTTGCGGACCGCGAAGCCGGCCTCTTCGGTGGCGGCGCATTCCGTGATCGGCGTAAGCTCCGTGACGAAGATGACCGGCCGAGGAAGGACATCTGCCGGCTCGGCTTCGCCAATTTGACTCGCCGATTCGCCGGTGAGAGACTCGCACCCGACGCGCGCGGGCGTTCAGTAGGCGGCGGAGGCAATCACGCGGCCGCGACGCACGGAAGGAGAAGAACGCAGATGAAGAAGCTTCTTGTCGCGATCGTGTTCACCTTGGCGCTTGTGATCGTTCCCATCTCTATCGCGCAATCGACAACCGTCGTCAGAACCACCATTTCTGGCGAGTACGTAAACGAGTGCACGGGGGAGAAGATTCTCACCTCGGGGACGTCGATCCTCGTCTTTCGCGGATCCTTTGACGGCGACTATCCTCTTTTCGAGCGCGGCGTCTTCGTTGGAACGGCTGTGGGAGCGACCACGGGAACGGTCTACCGGGTAACGATTTCGGCGATGGATCCCGGTGTTACGAACGTCACCGCCGGTGGCGTCACCGAAGTAACGGATGTGCTGAGCTACCATTTCATCTCGCCCGGCGGAGAGCAGGACTTGTTCCTCCACATCGCCCATCACAATACTGTCAACGACGCCGGGGAAGTCATATCGAACCCGGTCGTCGTGAAGGCAGTGTGTCTCTCATAACGATCTCGACACGAGCGCCATATCTTCGACGCGCCGGCCCTCGCGAACCAGCTTAGGTTTCCGGGGTTTTCTCGGCTGAGCGCCCCCCTCCGCTTCGCTTGAGCGCCCACTCGCGCGCGGGCCCGCTCTTGGGCCGCCGCGCTTCCGAGTGAGAAGCGACACCTGTTGCGACGACACTCGTCGCGCAGCGTCGTGCGAATCGAATTGCGACATCTGCGACTGACGTCAGGGCTCGGCTTCGGAGGCGACGGTAGTGAGTAGCCGCCCGGCGAGTAGTCGCGGGTAACCGCCCGGCGACGCGCTAGAGCGACGGGCTAGAAGCACCCTTGGGTGCTGCCTCCTCGATGTCACTCGACAGGCACGGCGCGCCATCGCCGCGTATAGGCGACGCTCTGGTTCCGCGTACCAGAAGTCTCGACGACCTCCCGGACTCCAAGAAAGCCGATTCGCGTCCCAGATGTTATCCCTGTCCGTCTGGACGGTGATTGGATCGGTGGGGATGTGAGCAGGCGAGTAAGGAGGAGCAACGAAATGGTGGCTACGCGGCAGTCACTCTTGATTATCGCGCCATCGCAACCGCCGGATACTTCCCAGCTCGTTTGTCGGCGTCGGGCGCGTCGTCGCTGGAACCTTTTCTGACCGCGACGCATTACGCGAAGTGCTAACAAGTCTTGACTACGGTTTGATTCGCTGGTGGCCGAACGGTCCTCGATCGGATCAACGAGCAGACGCGAGTTTTGCCCACCAAGCTGGAGAAACATCGAGAGGCGCCTGAGTGACCGAATCACGATGCGCGAGTACCGGCTCCGGACGAAAGATATTCATCCGAAGGCAGCGAAAGATTGGGAGGGAGAGAAAGGAGCACTTGAGGTGCTTCTAGAGGACGACGAGAGCCAGCTTTCGGGCACCGACCGGCCGGATCCCCGCACGCACCGTCTCACTGGCCCCAGCGGCGAATGAGGAGGGCGAGCACGGCCGCAACGTCCGAGATCGAGTCGAGGTCGACCCACTCGTCCACGCCGTGGATGCCGTCGCCTGTCGGCCCGTAGCAGACGGCGTCGCCGGGTTGGAAGAAGCGAAGGTCGGTCGTCGCGCGCGCCGGCTCGGCGCGGAGTCTGCCGCCGCGCACCTCCTCGTGGCAGCTCGACAGCAAGCGGACGAGCGGGCTGCCGGCATCGAAGGCATAGCCGCGCGCCCGAAAGCCGCGGAACTCGACCTTCGCGTGCGCGGCGGCCCGCCGGACGGCGTCGCTCAGACGCGACTGCGCTTTCGCCGGCTCCATGCGAATCGGGAAACCGAGCCGCACGTCGAGCACCGCCCTTCCAGGCGCGATCGACGGCCACTCGCCCGCGTGCAGCGCACCCACGTTCAGGAGGTACGGGCGCTCGACCCCCGCGAACTCGGGCTCGGGCTCCTCGTTCAACGCCGCTTCGAGCTCGCGCAGCGACGTGATGACGGCGAAAGCAGCCTCGATCGGGTTCGGGCCCTCGTCGGCGTGCGATGCATGCCGCATCCGTCCTTCGACCGTGATCCGCGCCCAGATGACGCCGGGTGCGACGAGGTCGATCCCACCATCGGTCGGCTCGGCGATCACGACGCCGTCGGCGCCGGGACCCGCCAGACAGGCCGCAAGGGCGCCGTTTCCCCCGCACTCCTCCTCGATGACGCTCTGGTACACGAGGGCGCCCGTGGTTGGCCCGGCAGCGAGAGCCGCCTCGACGCCGAGGAGCATCGCCGCGATCCCGCCTTTCATGTCGCATGCCCCGCGTCCGTAAAGGCGCCCGTCCTCGATCTCGGCGCCGAAGGGAGGTCTCGCCCAGCGGTCGGCTGGCTCCGCGCTCACGACGTCGACGTGGCCGTTCAGGAGGAGCGAGCGGCCAGCACGGCCGCGGAGCGTCGCGACGAGGCTCCGGCGCCCCTCGTACGCGAGGAGCGGAATTCCCGAGTCGGTGTGCGAAGCGAGCGAAGCAGCATCCGGCTCGACGGAGCGCACGGAGAACCCGAGATCGCGCAGCCGCTCCTCGACGAGATGCTGTGCCGGCTCCTCGTTTCCGAGCAGGCTCGGCACCCTGACGAGCTCCTGGAGAAACGAGATGCTGTCCGGGAGCGCGCGCTCGACGGCGCGCCGTGCGTCAGCCGCCGAAAAGGTCGCTTGGCCCACTACGCCTCGACCAGCGGGCGGAGCTCGTCCAGGGTCGCGGGTCGGGTGATATCGAGGGCGACGAGCGCGAGGATGCGCTCGAGGCGGAGAGCAACGACTTGAAGCCGGTGGTGCGTGACACGCTCGCGCGGTAACGTGGCCCTCCGGATCCAACGCCTAGTCAAGGAGGCCCCGACATGACGCTCCACCCGAAGGAGGGACGCAACGGGCTCACTCGTCGTGACTTCCTCGTTCGCACCGCCGGAGCCGCCTCCGTCCTCTCGGGTGCGGGTGGGCTTCTCTCGGCTTGCGCTTCCTCCACCGAGTCGGAGGAAACGACCGGAAGGTCCGGCGAGCCGCTGGGACCGGGCGGCCTTCCGCTCGCGAGACCGGACAAGCGCATCACGATGCCGCTCTGGGAAGACCCGATCGAGTCCGGCCTCGAGCCGGAGTCGGGCGGGACGTTCACCGTCTTCAACTACCCGGACTACCTGTACAAGAAGCACCTTCGTGACTTCGGCAAGAAGTACGGCGTCGACGTCCAGTACACGGCCTTCCAGAACATTTCCTCGGGCATCCAGCGGCTTGCCTCCGGAGCGGTCGAGCCGGACGTGATGGAGATGACGCCCGACAACCTCACCCGGGCCGTCGCCGGGAAGCTGGTAAAGCCGCTCAACCTCGACTACATCCCGAACCTGAAGAAGAACGTCTGGCCGCAACTCGTGAGTCCGTTCTACGACGTCGACTCGCGGTACACGGTTCCGTACACGTGCTACGCGACGGGAATCGCGTGGCGCACGGACAAGATCAAAGAGGACATTGCCGGGATGAACCAGCCGTGGGACATCTTCTGGCAGGCCGGGGCGTACAAGGGGAAGGTGGGCTTGCTGAGCGAAGAGCGCGAAACGATCGGCCTGGCGCTCCTCCGCAAGGGCCACTTCGACATCAACACCGAGGATCCGAGGTTGATCGATCAGGCGGTCGCCGATCTCAAGGACCTCTACGGCATCTGCAACGTCAAGGTCGACGACATCCAGTATCAGGCGATCCCGGAGGGCACGAGTTGGCTCCACCAGGCGTGGTCGGGGGACATGATCGCCGGCTACATCTACTACCTCCCGAAGGGGACGCCTGCGACCGCGCTCGGCTACTGGAAGGACGCGAAGGGGAAGTACCCCGTGCAGAACGACTGCTGGTCGATCTGCGCGACGACGAAGAAGCCGGTCCTCGCGCATCTGTGGCTGAACTACATTCTCGACAACGGCGTCGCCTACTCGAACTTCGTCGACTTCAACGGGTACCAGCCACCGTTGAACGAGATCGACCCGGACACGCTCATCCGTAAGGGCGTCGTGCCCGAGCATCTCGCGAACAGCGTCCTCACCAACGATGACCTCGGCCCCGATTCGCTCCAGTTCGGGACGCTGACGGCGCGCGGGCAGCGGCTCTGGCAGGACGGCTACTCCGACTTCCTGGCCGGAGGCGGCTAGCCGCCCAGCCGTGTACCGGCGCTGGCTTTGGCCGGGGTTCGCCTTCCCGGGGATCCTATGGCTGATCCTCCTCTTCGTCGTACCGTTCTACGCGGTCCTCGCGGTGGCGCTGGGGACGGTCGACCCGATCCTCGCGCAGCCGGTCGCCGTCTGGAACCCGCTCAGCTGGAACGTCGGCTGGCTCGTCGAGGTCCTGCAGCGGCTCGCTCCCGGAGGAACGTTCTTCGACGTCGCCGCACGGACGATCGTATACGTCGGGATCTCGCTCGTCCTCTCTCTCCTGATCGGCTACCCGGTTGCGTACTACGTCGCCCGGCACGCGGGACGCTTGAAGGGCGTCCTCCTCGTCCTCATCATCCTCCCCCTCTGGATCAGCTACCTGATGCGGATGCTGGCGTGGGTGAACCTGCTCGCCCCGGACGGATACGTGAACAGGTTCCTCACGTACACGCACGTCCTCAGCCAGCCGCGGGACTGGCTCGGCGGGCGACCTTCGACCGTGATCCTCGCCCTGGTCTACGGCTACATCCCCTACCTGATCCTCCCGCTCTTCGCGGCGCTCGACCGGATTGACCGCAGCCACTTGGAAGCCGCGCGCGACCTCGGGGCGAGCCCGTGGAGCACGTTCTGGCACGTCACGCTGCCGCTCTCGAAAACGGGGATTCTCGGCGCCGCCGTGCTGATTACGCTGCCGATGTTCGGCGACTACTACACGCCGGACATCGTGTCCGGCTCGCCGCAAACGTCGATGATCGGAAACCAGATCGATCTCTACTTCCACGGCGGCCCGCAGCCGACGATCGGGGCGGCGATCACCGTCGTCCTCGCCGCGTTCCTCACCGTCCTTATGGCGTACTACATGTGGACGATCCACCGAGCGACGCACGAGAACCGCGTCGCGTGAGCGTGGTCGCCGAGCAGCGGCGCTCGGCCGACTTCTCGGCGTGGAATCGCCTCTGGGGTTGGCTCAGGAATCCGTGGGGCCGCCCCCGCTTCCTCGTCGTCGTGACCTGGATGTACGTCGTCTGGTCGATCGTCCCGGTCTTGATCGCCGTCCAGTTCTCGTTCAACGCGACCCGCTCGCGCACTGTCTGGCAGGGCTTCTCGGCGCGGTGGTACTGGGGCGATCCGGTCGATTCCGTCTGGCACGATCCGACACTCCGCCACGCGCTCATCCAGAGCTTGAAGCTCGCCGGCGCGGACGTCGCCGTCGCGACTCCGCTCGGCGTTCTCCTCGCGCTCGGTCTCGCGCGCTGGCACGGCCGCGGGTCCGGCCCATCCAACTTCCTGATGCTCTTCCCGCTGGTGACCCCCGAGATCGTCATGGGCGTCTCGCTCCTCCTCGTCTTCACCCACGTCTTCACGGTCGTCGGCACGGGGACCCTCGCGCAGATCCTCGGCCACGTCACCTTCTCGATCTCCTACGTGGTCGTGATCGTCCGTGGGCGACTCTTCTCGATCGGAAGACAGTACGAGGAGGCCGCCGCCGACCTCGGTGCCTCGCCGATGTCCGCGCTCGCGCGGGTGCTCCTCCCGCTCCTCACCCCCGCTATCGTCGCCTCCGCGGCCGTCGTCTTTGCCATCTCGATCGACGACTTCGTGATCAGCCAGTGGCTCTCGAGCGGCGGCGGCACCGACACCGTCCCGATCCGGATCTACAGCGCGACGCGGGCCGCTCCGCTCCCGTCCACGAACGCGATCGCCACCGTCATGATGGTTGTCACGCTCTTGTCCCTCACGCTCGCGTTCCTCGCCTGGCGCGCCTTCACACGAGACGAGCGGCGCGCACGCGCCGGAGCGCGCCAAGACCTGGCCGCGTTCGAGATCTAGCGATGGCGGGCGGACAGGTCCAGCTGATCGAGCTGACAAAGCGGTTCGGAGACGTCACCGCTGTCGACGGCATCGATCTCGAGATTCGCGGAGGCGAGTTCTTTTCGCTCCTCGGGCCCTCCGGTTGCGGCAAGACGACGACGTTGCGTCTCGTCGCCGGGTTCGAGCAACCCTCGAACGGCCGCATCCTCCTCGACGGCGCCGACGTCGCGTACACGCCTCCCCACCGGCGAAACGTCAATACGGTCTTCCAGAACTACGCGCTCTTCCCGCATTTGAACGTCTTCGACAACATCGCCTTCGGCCTTCGACGCGCCAAGCGTCCGAAGGACGAGGTGCGCCGGCGGGTGGCGAGGGCGCTCGAGCTCGTGCAGCTCGCCGGCTACGAGCGCCGCAAGTCGTCCGAGCTCTCGGGTGGGCAGCAGCAGCGGGTCGCGCTCGCGCGGGCGCTCATCCTGAACCCCGCCGTGCTGCTTCTCGACGAGCCCCTGGGCGCGCTCGACGCGAAGCTGCGAAAGGCGCTGCAGATCGAGCTGAAGGCGCTCCAGCAGGAGGTCGGGATCACGTTCCTCTACGTCACCCACGACCAGGAGGAGGCGTTGACGATGTCGGATCGGCTCGCCGTCATGAACCTGGGCCGCATCGAGCAGGTCGGCGCACCGCGTGAGGTGTACGAGGACCCGCAGACCCTCTTCGTCGCCGACTTCCTTGGCGTCTCGAACCTGATGGACGCGACCGCCAAAGGCGCGAGTGACGGCAGCTGCCGAGTCGCCGTCGAGCGCTTCGAGCTCGAGGCCCGAGCCGGTGGACTCGATGCGACGGGCCCTGCGAAGATCGTCATCCGGCCGGAGCGGATCGAGCTCGAGCCGCACGGCTCGCCGTCGGGCCCGAACCGCCTGCCCGGCATGGTCGAGCGCCTCGTCTACGTCGGCTCCGCGGTTCAGGTGATCGTTCGCGCCGCGACGGGCGAAGCGCTCCAAGCGCTCGTCCAGAACACCGGGAAGGTCGTTCCGTACGAGCAGGGAACGCCGGTCCAGCTCCATCTTCCAGCGGACGCCCTGCGCGTCCTCCCTGCGGGCCCTCGAGCAGCTGACACCGGGGAGTAGCGTCCACCTTCGGCAACGCCCGGAAGTACAATTCCCCTTTGCGGAGGCTGGCGGACCGCGACCGCGCGATTCTCGAACGCCACCCCGCACACGCGGCTCGACGCGAGCGCCGAGCGGAAGGTCGTCCATGCAAAGGTCGCTATGGCAGAGCTGATTACGGGGGTTACCGAGCTTCGCGACGCGCTCGCCGCGGGCGCGACCCTGCCCGCCGACTGGTACTCCGACTCCGCCGTTCTCCGTCGCGAGCAGGAGACGATCTTCCAGCGCTCGTGGCAGTACGTCGGCCACGCCGACCTCGTGGCAAGGCCTGGCAATTGGTTCACATGCTTCGCAGGGACGGTCCCCGTCGTCGTCGGGCGAGACCGAGACGGAAACGTGAATGCGTTCGTCAACGTCTGCCGCCACCGGGGGCATCTCGTCGCCGACGGCGCCGGGCACCGGGCGACGCTCCAGTGCCCGTATCACGCCTGGACGTACGGACTCGACGGGAGGTTGGTGGCCGCGCCGCGCTCGGAGCGGGAGGCCGACTTGGACCCGGAGTCGTTCTCACTTGTGCGCGTCCAAGTGGATACCTGGGGCCCGCTCGTCTTCGTCAACCCGAACCTCGACGCGCCGCCGCTCGAGGAGGCGCTCGGCCCGCTGCCGAGGGATGCGGCGGCAAGCGGCCTCGACGTGCAGCGGTTGCGCTTTCGCGAGCGCCGCCGGTGGGAAGTCGCCGCGAACTGGAAGGTCGTGATCGAGAACTACCTCGAGTGCTACCACTGTCCCGTTGCCCACCCGGGCTTCAGCAAGCTGATCGACGTCGATCCCGACGCCTATCGTCTTCGTTCCGAAGGCCTCGTCTCGAGCCAGTTCGGCGCCGCCCGCCCGGCCGCCTTGGCGTACGACGGCAAGGCGCCGTACGACCCGCGCGGCGAGATCAAGCAGGCGCAGTACCACCTCCTCTGGCCAAACACGACAGTCAACATCGAGTTGGGGCCCGGCAACCTCTCGGTGGACACGACTCGCCCGGACGGCGCGCGCCGCTCGATCGGGTTCAGCGACTGCTTTTTCTACGAGGACGTCTCGGACGAGGCCGCGAACGAGGTAATGGATTTCGCGACGCAGGTCGGTCTCGAGGACAACTCCCTCGTCGAGTCGGTCCAGCGCGGACTCGACTCGGGAATGATCACCCAGGGGCGATTGCTCCTGACGAGCGAGCACCTGATCCAGCGCTTCCAGCGCCTCGTCTTCGA
>JALZGN010000025.1 GCA_030861005.1 Actinomycetota bacterium | reverse complement strand
GTCGAGACGCGCGTGGATCCGCGCGATCTCGACCGCAAGCTTCTCGGCGCGCGCGGCGGCGGTCGCCTGGAGCGCCAGGGGGCGCAGCCGCTTCCGAACCTCCACCTCGAGATCGCGAACGCGCTCCACCTGCTCGGCGACGCGCGCGAGCTTCAGCTCGGCACGGCGCCGCCGCCGCTTGAAGCGCCCGAGCCCCGCCGCTTCCTCGACGAGCGCCCGCCGGTCGGCTGGCTTCGACCCCAGTACCTGCTCGACGCGCCCCTGCCCGATGACGGAATGGAGCTCGCCGCCGAGCCCGATGTCGGCGAGAAGCTCGACGAGATCGGTCCGGCGAACGTGGGCGCCGTTCACGAGGTACTGTCCCTCGCCGCCGCGCTCGAGCCGTCGCGCCACCGAGAGCTCGGCGAACGGCAGCGGCCCCGCGCCGTCGCTGTTTTCGAAGACGAGCTCGACGGAGCAGAAGTCGGAGGGCGGCCGCGTGGACGACCCGGCAAAGAGGACGTCATCGGGCTTCTCGGCGCGAAGCTCGGAAGGACTGAGGCTGCCGGCCGCCCAGACGACCGCGTCTGCGATGTTCGACTTCCCGGAGCCGTTGGGCCCGACGACGACGGCGACACCGGGCTCGAGCCGGATCTCGGCTTGATCGGGGAACGTCTTGAAGCCGCGCAGGCGAACAGAGCGCAAGTACACGCGCGGGAAAGAATGACCGGGCGAGCGGATGGCGGGAGGGCGGCGCTTACGCTTGCCGAAGGCGCGCGAGCGCCTCGCGCGCGGCGTTCTGCTCGGCCGCCTTCTTGGAGGCGCCCCGACCGACGCCCGCCTGCGCGCCGTCCACGACGGCAGCGGAGGTGAAGCGGCGCTCGTGGGGCGGGCCTTCCACGTCGAGGACCGAGTACGAGACGCTCAGGTTCCGTCGCGCGAGCTCCTCCTGGAGCTCGGTCTTGTAGTCGACGTACTCGGTGAGCGCGTAGTCGATCCGATCGGCGAACGCGGCGAGCACGACGGGCCGGATGAGCTCGAAGCCGTGCTCGAGGTAGAGAGCGCCGAGCGCCGCCTCGACGAGCGCCGCGAGGACGTTTCGGTTGACGGAGAGGCGCTCGGCCTCCTCGCCGGCGACGGAGCTCCCTGCCCGCTCGACGAGCTTCCGGCCGAGCCCGAGGCGAGCGCCGACGGCAGCGCAGCTCTGGCGCGAGACGATATGCGCCCGGAGCTTCGCAAGCTGACCTTCCGGATGCTCCGGGAAGCGCTCGTAGAGCTCGCGGGCGATCGCGAGTCCGAGGACGCTGTCCCCGAGGAACTCGAGGCGCTCGTACGAGTCGGCGCGGCTCGACGCCCAGGACGTGTGCGTGAAGACCCGGGCGAGGCGCTCCTCGGGGAGCGCTTCGATCAGCTCGAGAAGCTCCGCGTGGCCCGGTTGCGCGCGGACTGCCTTACTGATGGTTGGCGATGTAGTCGACGGCCTGCCCGACGGTCTGGATGCCCTGGGCGTCCTCGTCGGAGATCTTGATTCCGAACTGGTCCTCGAGCTCCATGATGAGCTCGACGAGGTCGAGCGAATCCGCGTTCAGATCCTCCTGGAACGAGGCCTCGTCGCTGATCTCGCTCTCCTCGATCCCGAGCTGGTCGACCAGGACACCCTTGACCTGGTCGTAGATCTCTTCGCGGGATGCTGCCATCTCGTCTCCTGCGCTTGCCGTTTCTCCCGAAAAGACGCCGGATGCTAGCACGCGCCGTCGTCTAGCCCCGAACGACCACCCGCGCCCCGGCGAGCCGCCCGGCGATTCGTTCGACGACGCGACCCTCGACCCCGCGGGCGGCGAGGCGAAGCGCGTTCGCGATTGCGGTTCGCGACGAGTTTCCGTGGGCGATCACGACGAGGCCGCGCAGCCCGAGGAGGTAGGCGCCGCCGTACGTCTCGGGGTTTAGCCGCTCGCGGAGCCCGCGGGCCGCGGGTCGGATCAGGAGACCGCCGAGCTTGCCCCGCGCAGTCGCGGCCACCTCCTCGCGTAGGCTCCCGAGCGCCGTCGCGATTCCGCCCTCGAGCGTCTTCAGGGCGACGTTTCCGGTGAAGCCGTCGCAAACGACTACGTCCGCGGCGCCGCGCAGGAGATCGCTTCCTTCCACGTTCCCGGCGAAGCCAACGTCCGCCTCCGTGAGCAGCCGATGGGCCTCGCGGACGAGCCGATTTCCCTTGTCTCGCTCCTCCCCGATCGAGAGGAGGCCGACCGAGGGCTCGGGAACGCCGAGGACCTCGCCCGAGAAGACGGATCCCATGTGGGCGAACTGCACCAGGTGCTCCGGGCGGGCATCGGCGTTCGCGCCACCGTCGATGAGGACGGAGGGGCCGCCGAGCGCCGGAAGCGGGATGGCGATGGCGGGTCGGTGGACGCCGGGAAGGCGCCCGATCTCGAGGAGGCCCGCGGCGAGGAACGCCCCCGTGTTCCCGGCCGAGAGCGCCGCGTCCGCCTCCCCCACGCCGACTGCGCGGGAGACGGCGAAGAGCGAGCTCGCGCGCTTCGTGCGGGCGGCGTCGCCCGGCTTCTCGTCCATCGCGACCACGTCGGGGGCGTGGACGAGCGCGAGGCCCGTCGCAAGCGGCTCGAGGACGTCGCGCGGCCCGTAGAGGAGCGGTTCGAGCGTGTCCGAGCGCCCGTCGGCCGCGCCCGCGACCACCTCCTCCGGCGCCCAGTCACCGCCCATCGCGTCGACGGCGACGCGGACGGGTGCAGTCAACTTACGGAGCGGCTGTTCGGAGGGGCTCCACCTCGCGCCCGCGGTACGTCCCGCAGGTCGGGCAGACGCGGTGGGGCCGCTTCGGTTGGTGGCACTGCGGGCACTCGACGACGACGGGTGCCGCGAGCTTGTGCGTGGCGCGACGCTTGTCGCGGCGCGCCTTCGAGGTCTTCCGCTTGGGAACCGCCATGACCGACCGAGGGTACCAGGGCCGCCGTCCCCGGGCTTCGGGGGCGCGCGGCGCCCGCTACAGGCGCTCCTTGAGATCGGCCAGCGCGGCCCAACGGGGGTCGTCGACCTCCTCGTCGTGCTCGTGCGGCGCCAGGTTCAGGTCCTCCCCGCACACCGGGCAGAGCCCGGCGCACTCCGGCCGGCAGAGGATCTTCTCCGGGAGCGAGAGGACGACGGCGTCGCGCGCCCAAGCCGAGAGGTCGACGCGCCCGTCGGCGACGTACGGCGTCCGAAGCTCCTCGTCGGCGGTCGGATCGCTCGCCTGGTACTCCCGCCCCGAGATCGGCGCCGTCACCTCCGTCTCCGCCAGGCAGCGGAAGCAGGGGCCGACCAGCCGCGCCTCGAAGGAGAGCTCGAGCATGAGGCCACTCGTCATCCGCGTCAACGTGAGCGTCGCCTCGGGCGACTCGGGCTGGGGCGTGTAGCGCTGCCCTCCCAGCTCGAGGGCGTCGAGGTCGACGGCGCGGGTGTCGCGGAACTGCTCCCCCGGCGCGAGGCGGATTGTTCGCAGGTCGACGATCGTCATCGCGGCCCAGCGTACCAACCGGTCCCAGCGGGTAGAGACGCCGCGTGGCCGCCCAGCCGACCGAAGTCGTGATCCTCGTCGAGATCCCGTCGGGGTCGCGAAACAAGTATGAAGTCGATCACGAGAGCGGGCACATCGTCCTCGACCGGATGCTCTTCACCTCGACGCGCTACCCGGCGGACTACGGCTTCATCGAGGGGGCCCAGGGAGAGGACGGCGACCCGCTCGACGCGCTCGTTTTCGTCGGCGAGCCGACCTTCCCCGGCTGTCGCGTACGCGCGCGACCGGTCGGCCTCTTTCGGATGCACGACGAGAGGGGCCGCGACGAGAAGATTCTCTGCGTGCCTCTACGCGACCCGATTTGGTCGCACGTGCAGGAGCTCGAGGATCTTCCGGCCGCGCTTCGGAACGAGGTCGAGCACTTCTTCCAGGTTTACAAGGACCTGGAGGAGAAGAAGGTCGGGACCGAGGGGTTCGGCGACCGAACCGAGGCGATCCAGGTCATCGAGGCCGCCCGCGCCCGCGCCGCCGAGATGGGCGTCGTGTAGCGCCGCTAGGTGACCGTCTCGTCGGTGACGCCGGCCATCACCGACTCCTGCGACCGCTCGTGGAGGCGCTCGCGGCCACGCCGAACGGCGCCGAGGAATTTGTCGAGGTTGACCTCGAGGGTCGAGAGGATCGAGTCGGCCCAATCCTCCATCTCGAGACGCGTCTCGCGCGCTTGGCGCCGGGCCTCCTCGACGATGTCCTGCGCCTGCCGCTCGGCGAGCCGAACGATCTCCGTCTGCGACGCCTCGCGAACGGCCTGCTCGCGCGCCTCGCCGAGGATGCGGTCGCTCTCTCGCTTCGCCTCGGCGAGCATCTCCTGCCGCTCCTTCACGATCCAGCGGGCCTGCTTGATCTCCTCCGGGATCGTGGCGCGCATCTGGTCGAGGATGTCGTAGATCTCCTCCCGGTCGATGCGCACTTGGTCGGTGAGCGGCACGGCCTTCGCGTTATGCACGAGGTCGTCGAGCTTGTCGATGAGAACGAGGACGTCCACGGCGAATCAGTCTACTCCCGCGGGGAGACGGGCGTCCCTTCGCGAGGCCGCCGGTAGAGCTCGGCGAAGCGTCGAGCAACGGGCGGCGGCACGAGGTTGTCGACGTTGCCGCCGAACGAGGCGATCTCCTTCACGCCGCTCGAGGAGACGAAGGAGTGCTGCGGGCTCGCCATGAGGTACACGGTCTCGACCTCGGGCGCGAGCCGCCGGTTCAGGTGGTGCATCTGGAACTCCCACTCGAAGTCGGAGATCGCGCGAAGCCCCTTGACCAGCGTCCGCGCCCCCCAGCGGCGTGCGAACTCAACGACGAGCTCGGAGAAGACCTCGACCGTGACGTTCGGGCACTCGGCGAGCGCGGCGACGAGGAAGCCGACGCGCTCCTCGACCGAGAAGAGGGTCTCCTTGTGGCGCGGGTCGCGGACGACGCCGACGACGACCCGGTCGAAGATCGTGGCCGCGCGCGCGATGACGTCGACGTGCCCGTTCGTAACGGGGTCGTACGCGCCCGGGCAGATCGCCGTCACGGGTGCGGTGTCGCTCACTCCTGCGCCTCGAAGACCGTGATCCGCGCCGCCCCGTAGCGGCGGCTCGTTCGCATCGCGAGGGGAAGCTCGGGCTCCTCGCGGGCATCCGACTCGACGACGACCAGGCCGTCGCGCTCGATGACGGAGGGCAAGTAGGCGGACAAGCTCGGTAAAACCCCTGCAAGCATGCGGTAAGGGGGGTCGATCAGCACGAGATCGTACCGCCTGCCCGCCACCGCGTCGGCGGCGAGGACGCGGACGGCGTCGTCGCGGAGAACGGCGCCGCGGAGCCGAAGCTTGTCGAGGTTCCGCTCGATCGTGGCCGCGGCGGCACGATCCCGCTCCACGAACGTGACCGACGCCGCGCCGCGCGAGAGCGCCTCGAGCCCCATCGCGCCCGAGCCGGCGAAGAGGTCGAGCACGCGAGCACCGTCGACCGGGCCGATCAGGTTGAACGCCGCTTCGCGCGCGCGGTCGCCCGTGGGCCGCGTCTCGCGTCCGGTCGGTGCGAAGATGCGAGCGCCCTTACGCGAGCCCGCGATGATCCGCATGGGCGAAGAACCGCTCGATCTCGGCAGCGAGGGGACCCTCGTCGTCGATGAGCCTTCCTGCCCACCGACGCGCCTTCGCGACGAGCGCGCGATCCCGCGTCAGCCGCGCAAACTTGAGATCGGCGAGGCCCGACTGCCGCGTCCCAAGCAGCTCCCCCTCGCCGCGGAGCTCGAGGTCGACCTCTGCCAGGCGGAAGCCGTCGACCGTCTCGACGAGCGCGCGAAGGCGAGCGGCGGCGGCGTCCGTCAGCTCCTCCTTCGGACGCGAGACGAGCAGGCAGTAGGACTGGTCGGCGCCGCGCCCGACGCGCCCGCGGAGCTGGTGAAGCTGCGCGAGGCCGAACCGGTCGGCCTCCTGGACGATCATGATCGTCGCATTCGGGACGTCGACGCCGACTTCGATCACCGTCGTCGCGACGAGGACGTCGAGCTGCCGTCGCGTGAAGGCGTCCATGATGGCGCGCCGCTCGGCAGCGGGAAGTCTCCCGTGCAGACAGCCGACCCGGAAGCCCGAGAGCTCGGCGCCTCGCAACCGTTCGGCCTCCTGCTCCGCCGCGCGCGCCTCGACGGTCTCGGCCTCGGAGACGAGCGGGCAGACGACGTACGCCTGACGACCTTCCTCGAGGTGGCGACGCAGTCGCGTGTACGCCTCCCCGCTTCGCTCGTGCGTCACCCAGCGCGTCACGACCGGCTTTCGGTCGCGTGGCGGGCGTGCGATCTCCGTGATGTCGAGGTCGCCGTAGACGGTGTGAGCGAGAGTCCGGGGAATCGGGGTCGCCGTCATGTGGAGGACGTGCGGCGCGCGCTCCCCGACGCCGGCAAGCGCTCGCCGTTGCTCGACCCCGAATCGGTGCTGTTCGTCGACGACCGCGACGGCGAGCGAGCGGAAGCTCATCTGTTCCTGGACGAGCGCATGCGTCCCGACCACGATCTTGGCCTCTCCCGATGCGACCGCCGCGCGTGCGGCCGCGTGCGCCTTGGGCGGAAGCGAGCTCGTGACGACGACGACCCGGACGTCCAGCTCGCGCGCGAGCTCCTCGATCGTCAGGAAGTGCTGCTCTGCGAGCGTCTCGGTCGGGGCCATGAGCGCCCCCTGGTGGCCGCGCTCGGCGGCGCGGAGGAGGGCGTAGAGCGCGACGACCGTCTTCCCGGAGCCGACGTCGCCCTGCAGGAGACGCTGCATCGGCACTTCGCCCGCGAGATCCCGCTCGATCTCGGCGATCGCGGCCTCCTGCTCGGGCGTGAGCGCAAACGGGAGGAGTTGGCGGTACCGCTCGAGGAGCGCGCCCGGTTCGGCGAGCGCGGGGGCCCGCGCACCCGCCTCGAGCGCCCGGCGACGGCGAGCGAGCCCCGCAAGGAGGACGACGAGCTCCTCGAACGCGAGCCGCCGGCGCGCGCGCTCGACCTCCGCGAGCTTCCGGGGACGGTGATAGGCGGCGAGCGCGTCGGCCCGCAGCGGAAGCCGCTCGGCCGCGCGGACGGCCCCCGGGAGCGGGTCGAGGACGTAGCGCGCACGCGGAAGGACGAGCTCCGTGAGCTCGCGCAGACGCGCGGTCGAGACGGTCTCGCTCGCCCGGTAGACGGGGACGAGGCCGACGGTGTGGAGCCCGGAACCCTCGCCGTCGAACTCGTGCCGCTCGACGCGGAACGTCCCGCCCGACTGGAGCTCCCCATGCAGGAGGAGCGGCGTCCCGGGCCGGAGGCGGTCCGCGAGCCAGGCTTGGTTGAACCAGAGCGCCGTCGCTCGCCCCCCTTCCGGATCGACGACGGCCGCCTCGACGAGGGTGAGCCTCCGTCGCCGGGTCGGGCGGACGCGGGCGCGCTCGACGGTGCAGGCAACCGTCGCCTCCTCCCCCAGCTTGAGCGACGCGAAGCCGGTCGCCCGCGACCAGTCGAGGTGGCCTCGCGGGACATGCTCGACGAGCTCGCCGAGCGTTCGGATCCCGAGCGCGGCGAGCCGCTCACCGACCTTTGGCCCGACGCCTGGAAGCGTCTCGACCGACATCTCGGACGGGAAGCAGCGAACCCGTGTTGCCGCGAACGGGACCACACCAGCAAAGCCGGCCAGCGCCGGGCGAGTGGTCACCGTGACAGCCAGGACGCTCTCACCCTACGGAGCCTGCCGGACAGACTCGCGACGCCCACGCCGATCTTTCCGCAGGGCCGCGGCGGTCTCGCGAGTAACTCGGGTCCCGACCCGCCCTCCTTCTCGCCGCCAGCCTAGCGTCGAAGAACGCGCGTGTGGGCGCGGTTCGTGTCGGAAAGCGCGCGGAAGCGCGCCGGAGGCGGGCTAGTCTTCGCCGTCCCAGTAGTCCAGCTTCTCGAGCCGGGCTACTACGCCGACTCCGCGGAACGAGATCTTGTTCGAGCGGGGGTAGTACGTGATGTCGTTCGGCTCCCGCGTTCCGTACGCGAGCAGCGTGAGCCGCTCGTCGCCCGCACGGAACGTGTGGGCGACGCCCGTGGCCGCCGGGCGCGCGACGATCGACCCCCGGCGAACGCGGTGCTCCTCGGTCCCGAGGATGAGTGCGCCCTCGCCGTCGAGGACGACGAAGATCTCCTCCTCCGCCGAGTGGCAGTGCGGCGGGACGGCGAGCTTCCCGGGCGCGACGACGACGTGCTGCATCCCCGTCCGAAGCGACCGGGCGGCGCGACCGAGGTTTCGCCGCACCCGCGCGACCGTCTCGCCGGCGCGCTCGTCGCCGTCGATCTCCACCACGTTCACGATCGTCGACGGTCGCTCCATCAGCTCTCCGACCTCGGGCTCGCCGGCGGCCGCCTCGCGCGTCCACGGGTGGTTCTCCTCGCCGCCGACGAGGACCCATGTCGGTCCGAGCCACGCGACGCCCGCCCGCGGGAGGTACGTCGCCGCATCCGCGTACGAGCGCATCCCGAACGCGAGCAGGTCGAGACCCTCCGGCCCGGCGCGGGTGGTGTGGGCGACCTCGAGCGCGGGGTACACGACGCAGTCACCGGCGCGGATCGGGTACGCGACCGTCGACTCGCCGTCCCACTCGAGCGAGATCCCGGAGCCCGCGAGGACGAAGAAGATCTCCTCCTCGGAACCCTCGACGTGGAGCGGGGTCGACCAGCGCCCCGGCTCGACCTCGATTCGCTGGACACCCACCGATACGCTCCCGGCCACCGTCCCGAGATCGCGCCAGCTTCCCGCGATGTGTCCGCGCTCCCGGCGCTCGGGGTCGACGTCGTCCCAGTGCGCGACCGGCGGCACGGCGCCGTACGATAGTCGGGTGACGGAGCCGCGTGCGGTCGCCGAGGCGCTCCAGGAGGTCGTCCCCGGCGTCTGGCGCTGGTGGGTGAGCGACGAGCGGATCGGCGGGCACGAGGCCGACGCGCACGCCGTCTCGGCGAACGGCGGCGTCGTCCTCGTCGACCCGCTACCCCTGGCCGCCGACGCGCTCACGAGTCTCGGCCGAGTCGACGCCATCTGCCTCACCGCCCAGTGCCACCAGCGCTCGTCGTGGCGCTATCGCCGCCGCTTCGGCGCGCCCGTCCACGCACCGGAGGGCACCCGGCCGATGGAGGAGGAGCCCGACGAGCGCTACCGGGAAGGCGACCTCCTCCCCGGCGATCTTCGCGCGATCCGGACGCCGGGGCCTGAGGAGATCCACTTCGCCTTCCTCCTCGAGCGTGAGCCGCGCGTCCTCTTCTGCCCCGATCTCCTGACGAACTACGGTGACGAGGGACTGGAGTACGTGCCCCTCGAGTACCACGACGAGCCCGAGGAGACGCGCCGGACGGTCGAGCGCTTGCTCGACCTCGACTTCGCGATCCTCTGCCTGAGCCACGGCACGCCGATCACCGAGGATCCCCACCGCTCGATTCGCACACTCCTCGCGCGCTCGTAGGCGCGAGCTTCGCCTACGAGTCCCGAAACCAGAAGAGCCCGAGCGTTCCGGGCCCGCCGTGCGTGCCGATCACAGGACCGAGTTCGGCGCGAAAGTCGAGCGAGGCGTGAGGGCGGACGCGCGCAAGCCGCCGCGCGAGCTCCTCGGCGACGTCCGGCGCATCGGCGTGCGCGACGCCGAGATGGAGGTCGGCAGCATCCTCGGTCGCGTCCGTGAAGAGCCGCTCGAACTCCGCGAGCGCCTTCGCGCGGCCACGGACTCGCTTCACGGGCACGACCTCCCCGTCCCGAATGGCGAGGATCGGCTTCACGTTCAAGAGCTGACCGGCGAGCCCGGCCGCCTTGCCGATTCGGCCGCCGCGGACGAGGTAGTCGAGCGTATCGACGGTAAAGAGAAGTCCTGATTCGCGATGGAAGCGCGTCACGAGCTCGTCGATCTCCTCGTCCGTTGTTCCGCGCTCGAGCCGCCGCTGGACGGCGTCGGCGAGGATCACGATGCCGCCCGAGGCGCTCTTCGAGTCGATCACGCGAACCCGGTCCCCCGCGTCCTGCGCCGCGAGGCGCGCGCTCTCGACCGTGCCCGAAAGCCGCCCCGAGATGAGGACGCAGAGGACCCGCTCGTACGCGGAGAGGCGGTCGAAGGCGGCCGCGAAGTCGGCGGGCGTCGGCTGCGATGTCTTCGGCGAGGCGACTGCCGCTCGCAAGCGGCGGTAGAAGTCAGCCGCCGAGAGGTCGACGTGGTCGCGGAACGTCTCGTCGCCGATACGGACGTAGAGGGGAACGAGCCGCCAGTTCGGGCGGCGGGAGGCGGGGTCGGGAAGGTCGGCCGTCGAATCGAGGACGACCGCGGTGTTTTCAGACGAGAGACGCACCCCGAGCGGCGGCCTCGCGAACGGCGTCCACGATCTCGGTCACGTCGCTGTCCTTCGTGAGCCACGCCACGGCGCCGGCCTCCATGAGCGCGTCGAGCTCGGCAGGCTCGGCCGCCGCGGTGAGTGCGACGACGGCCGCGTCGGTCGCCGCCCGGATCGCGGCTGTCGCCTCGACGCCGTCGAGGCCCGGCAGCCGGTAGTCCATGAGGACGACGTCCGGCCGCGCGTCCGCGCAGAGGTCGACCGCGGCCCGGCCGTCGCCGACCGCGCCGACGACCCTGAGATCGGGCGTCACGGCGAGCGAGAGCTCGAGCGCCTCGCGGTAGACGTCGTTGTCCTCGACGAGCACGACGCGGATCACCGGGCGGTCGTCCACAGCGGCAGTATCGGCGAAAACCGCCCTCTGGAAAAGACTCGAGAATCGCGTCGGGCGGTCTACTCCGCCGAGAAGAGGAGCGGGTAGTGCGGCTGGCCGCCCTCGTGGACGTCGATCTCGAGGCCCGGATGCGCCGCCTCGAGCTCCTCGCGGAGCGCCGCCACGTCGGGAGCCCCGTCGCCGACGAGGATCGTCAGGACGTCGGCGTCCGCGGGGACGAGGCGCTCGACGACCTGCCGCGCGACAGCGTCGAGGCGGGGCCCGCTCGCCACCGCCTCACCGTCGACGAGCCCGAGGAAATCGCCCTCCTCGACCGCGAGGCCGCCGAGTAGCGTCGTCCGCGACGCGCGCGTCACCGCTCCCGCGCGAACCGAGGTCGAAGCGGACCGCATTTCCTCGGCGTTCTCCTCGGCGGAGCGGGCGGCGTCGAAGGCGACCATCGCCGCGAGCCCCGCTTGGATCGTCTCGGTCGGCAGGACGACCACGTGCTTCGTTCCCGCCCTGGCCGCCTGCTCCGCCGCGAGGCAGACGTTCCGGTTGTTCGGGAGGACGACCACCTCATCGGTTCCGGCAGTTTTGATCGCGGCGACGATCTCCGACGTCGGTGGGTTCATCCTCTGGCCACCCTCGACGATGCGAGCGGCACCGAGGCTCTCGAAGAGGCGCCGGTTGCCCGCGCCTGCGGAGACCGCGACGACGGCGGAGCGAGCAGGCGCACCCGCGAGCGAGAGGAGCCGCTCCTCGCGCTCGACCGTCTGGACGTGCATGTTCCTGATCTCGACCTCCTCGACGACGCCGGCGGCCCTCGCAAGCGAGAGCGCGCGTCCCGGCTCGTCGGTGTGGACGTGCACCTTGACGGCGCCGCGCGACCCGACGACGAGGAGCGAGTCCCCGAACTCGGCGAGCCCGCTCTCGAGCCACGCCGGGTCGACCGCGTCGCCTTCGAGGAAGAAGCTCGTGCAGTAGCGGAAGCGCGAGGGCTCCCGGTGGATCGCCTCGAGCGGGAGCGGCTCGACGGCGGCGACGGGCTCGGGAAGCGGCTCGCCCGAGACGTGCGCGGCGATCCCGCGAACGAGCTCGAGGAGCCCGGCCCCGCCGGCGTCGACGACGCCGGCCTCGGCGAGCATCGGCAGCTGCTCCGGCGTCCGCGCAAGGGCGGCCTCGCCGGCCGCGACGACGTCGGAGAGCATCTCGGCGACCGGAACGGCGAGGTCGATCGCCTCCGCTCGCTCGGCGAGCGCGCGCGCGACGGTGAGAATCGTGCCCTCCTGCGGCTCCCGAACGGCTGCATAGCCCGCATCGCTCGCCGCTCGAAGCGCGAGCGCGAGGGCCGCGGGGTCGAGCCGTTCCGCCGCGGCGATCGCCTCGGCCGCGCCGCGGACGAGCTGCGAGAGGATGACGCCCGAGTTCCCGCGCGCGGCCATCAGGGCGGCGCGCGTTACCTCGCTCGCGACCTCGTCCCGGGTCGCGGCCGTCGAGCCGGCGAGCGTCTCCGCGACGGCGCGCACGGTAAGCGCCATGTTCGTCCCGGTGTCGCCGTCCGGGACGGGGTACACGTTCAGGTTGTCGATCCGCTCACGGCTCCCCTCGAGCGCCGCCAGCGCCGCGGCGACGAGGGCGCGGGCGGTGTCTAGAGCGCCTTCTGAACCTTGCCGGCCTTGAGGCACCGCGCGCAGACGTAGACCCGGCGCGCGACGCCGTTCACGAGGATGCGCACGCGCTGGAGGTTCGGGTTGAAGCGGCGCTTCGTCGCCACCATCGAGTGGCTCCGGTTGTGACCGAACGACGGGGCTTTCCCGCAGACTGCGCAAACCTTCGACATACGGCGGCCATGATACCGGGGCCGTTCCCATCTCGACCGGCGGGCAGAGCCGGCTCCCGGCCGGGCCTACCGCGTGCGGTTCGACGTGACCGCGTCGGTTCGGAGGCGGGCGAAGACGTCCGCCATCTCGAGAGCGGAGCGGGCCGCCTCCGCGCCCTTGTTCCCGTAGCGCCCGCCAGCCCGAGACTCGGCCTGCGTCCGGGTATCGCAGGTGAGAACGCCGAAGGAGACGGGAACGCCCGTCTCGAGCGCCGCGAGCTGAAGCCCGCTCGCCGCCTCGGAGGCGATGAACTCGAAGTGCGGGGTATCGCCGCGGATGACGCAGCCGAGCGCGACGACGCAGGCGTAGCGACGCGTCTTCGCGAGCGCCATCGCGGCGAGCGGGAGCTCGAAGGCGCCCGGAACCTGCATGACGTCGACGCGCGCGCGGTCGACCCCCGAGTCGGCGAGCGCCTCGAGGGCGCCCACGAGGAGGCGCGTCGTGATATCGCCGTTGAAGCTCGCGACCGCAATCCCGACGTAGCGACGCGCGCCGTTCGGCTCGCCGGCGAAGACGCCGACCCCGTCCGGAATGCGAAGCTCCCCGGGCGCGTGCTCGCCGAGCGCGCCGTCCTCGCCTGTGAGCTCGGCTTGCGCCGGCGCGCGACGCCGTCTCGCGGAGCGCGCCTCCTCGGCGCCGCGACGCTCGCGACCCTTTTTCACTCGCCGGGCTCCTCGAAGCGGAGCTCCTGGTGGTGGAGGCGGTGTCCCAGCTTCGTACGCTTCGCTTCGAGGTAGCGGCGGTTCTCGGCGTTCGGCGGCACCTCGATCGGCAGTTGCTCGACGACCTTGAGCCCAAACCCCTCGATCCCGGTGATCTTGCGCGGGTTGTTCGTCAGGATCCGAATGGTCGAGAGGCCGAGGTCGGCGAGGATCTGCGACCCGATCCCGTACTCGCGCGCGTCTGCGGGAAAGCCGAGCTCGAGGTTCGCCTCGACCGTATCGAGACCGGCCTCCTGGAGCTCGTAAGCGCGGAGCTTCGACAGCAGCCCGATCCCGCGACCCTCCTGCGACATGTAGAGCAGGACGGCGCGGTCCTCGCTCCCGATCCGAAGGAGCGCCTGGTCGAGCTGCTCGCCGCAGTCACATCGAAGCGAGTGGAAGACGTCCCCCGTCAGGCACTCCGAGTGGACGCGGACGAGGACGTCCTCGCGGCCCTCGACCTCGCCCTTCACGAGCGCCACGTGAAGGCGGCCGGTCAACGTCTCGCGGAACGCGACGGCGGTGAACTCGCCGTACGCCGTCGGGAGGCGGACGCACGTCATCCGCTCGACGAGCTTCTCCGTGCGACGCCGGTACTCGATCAGGTCGGCGACGGTGATCATTCGCAGGTCGTGCCGCTCGCAGTAGCGGACGAGGTCGGGGACGCGGGCCATAGTCCCGTCCTCGTTCATGATCTCGCACACGACGCCGGCCGGGATCAGGCCGGCGATCCGCGCGAGGTCGACCGCCGCCTCCGTCTGACCGGCCCGCTGGAGAACGCCGCCGGGGCGCGCGCGAAGCGGAAACACGTGGCCCGGCTGGACGAGGTCGCGGGGCCCCTTGCTGGGGTCGATCGCGACCTGGATCGTCCGCGAGCGGTCGGAGGCCGAGATCCCGGTCGTGATGCC
This sequence comes from Actinomycetota bacterium, assembly GCA_030861005.1. Lineage (GTDB taxonomy): Bacteria > Actinomycetota > Thermoleophilia > Gaiellales > Gaiellaceae > JALZFU01. The sequence continues at coordinate 530 of JALZGN010000025.1, read as the reverse complement.
CTCGCGCGCCTCGATCGAGTTCGTGAACGCGGTCCCATGCGGTGTCTCGTTCTTCGGCGTCATCGGGTAGAGCCCGAGCTGGTCGCAGCGCTCCTCCGTCAGGCAGAGGCAGATCAGGCCGCGACCGTGCGTCGCCATGAAGTTGATCGCCTCGGGCGTCGCGAACTGGGCCGCGATCGTGAGGTCGCCCTCGTTCTCGCGGTCGGCGGCGTCGACGACGACGACGAACTTGCCCTGGCGGATGTCCTCGATCGCCTCCTCGATCGCCGCGAAGGGCGTCGTGGCGGCGATTGCCTCGTGCTGGGCCATGTCGTCGAATCGTATCCGCGTCAGGCCGGATTCTCGCCAGCCTGCAGGAGCCGCTCGACGTGCTTCGCGACGACGTCCACCTCGACGTTCAGGTGGTCGCCGGACCGGAGGTGGCCGAGCGTCGTCGCCGTGAGCGTGTGGGGAACGAGCGCGATCTCGACGTGGCGAGGGCCGACGGCGGCGACGGTCAGGCTGACGCCTTCGAGAGCGATCGAGCCCTT
>JALZGN010000021.1 GCA_030861005.1 Actinomycetota bacterium | reverse complement strand
ACGCGGCTGACGACCCGCTCTTCGTGCCCTGGACCGATCTCCTTCCAGGGCTCGAAACGGCGTACGACCCAACCAGCGAGAACCTGTGCGTCCGCGGAGACCTCCGCTGCGTCGATGCCGTCATTCGCGAGATGGATCGCCGCTTCCGGCCGCTCGCGGAGAGCTGCGACCACGATGCGCTCTTCGCTCTCACTTACCTGCGGACCACCGAGGAGTACCGGCGCACCGTGCGCGAAGACCCGAACTTCTTCTCGGATACCGCCTTCGTCAATCACGAAGACGCCGTCTTCGCGAGCTACTACTTCGATGCATACGACGACTGGCACGCTGGCCGGGCCCGGGCCGCCGAGGTCCCGAGCGCCTGGGCGATCGCGCTCCAAGCCGCCGACGAGCACCGCGTCTCCGGTGCCGGCAACATCCTCCTCGGCGTGAACGCGCACGTGAATCGTGACCTTCCGTTCGTGCTCGCCGCCATCGGCCTCGTTAAGCCCGACGGCTCCAGCCGGAAGCCTGACCACGACAAGGTGAACCGCATCCTGAACCGGGTCTACGGGCCGCTGCTCGCGGAGGTGGCCCGCCGGTTCGACCCGTCCATCTCGTCTCCGGCGGCCGAAGGGACGACGCTCGACGATACGACGCTTCTCCAGCTGCTCGTGTCCTGGCGTGAGGACGCCTGGCGAAACGCCGAGCGTCTGGTCGCCGCGGCGACACCCGCCGAACGCGAGCTGGTGGCCGCGAGCATCGAGATCGCCGCGGCCGAGGAGGCACAATCGCTCGCCGAGTCGACGGCGTACCGAGACCCCGCGACCGGCAGTGCCGCGCGCGACGCCTACTGCGCCGAGCACTGGAATGACGGCTAACCGAATTCGATCGCTCGAGAGCCGCCCAGACGTCCCGGAATGGGTCTCGCTCCCGCATGCGGCCGCGCTCGTCGGCAACGCGGCAGACGCCGTCGTCGTCACGGACGCAAGCGGAACCGTTCACTTTGCGAACCCGGCCGCGACGCTGCTTCTCGCCTGCACGCGATCGCGTCACCGCCACGCGTTCGACGCCATCCACCCCGACGATGCTGAGCGAGCACGCGAGAGGCTCAACGTCGCCGTCCGCACTCCTGGAACGAGCAGCCTCGGAGAGTTCCGCTTCCCCGACGACGGCTCGTATCGGCGCCTCGACCTGGTCGCGGAGAACTTCCTGCGCGACCCGGCCGTCGGGGCGCTCATCCTCACCGCTCGCCGAAGCGAAGGATCGGCGCGAGCTGAGCCAGCGTCGAGAACGAGCCCCCGCGACTTGTCTCTACTCGACGAGTTGCGTGAGGTCGTCTTCCGCACTGATGCCGCCGGAAACTGGACCTATCTCAATCACGCTTGGTCCGAGCTGATGGGTTTTCCGGTGTCCGAGACGCTGGGAACGAACTTTCTCGATTACGTTCATCCCGATGAGCGCGAAGACACGATCGCCCTCTTCCAGGCGGTTATCTCGGGCGGTGCGCAGTATTGCAAGCACCATACGCGCTATCGAACAGGAGACGGCGAGTTTCGGTGGGTCGAGGTTCGATCGCGGTTGCTCCATGACGACGAGGGGAACGTCATCGGCAATACCGGCACGATCATCGATATCAGCGACCGGCGGCAAGCCGAGGAACTTCTAGCCGATCAAACTCGAGTCTTCGAACTCGGCGAGCGGCGGGAACGTGCCGAGCGCGAATTCGTGATGAATGCGGCGCACGAACTTCGAACGCCCCTCGCCGCAATCGTGAGCGCGATCGAGGTACTCCAATCAGGTGCAAAGGAGGTGCCTGAGGAGCGTGACGCCTTCCTCGCGGATATCCAACGCGAGTCGGACCGCCTCAGTCGCCTCGTGCACGCGCTCCTTGTCCTTGCCCGAGCACAAACGGGTCAGGAGACGGTCAGCCTCGAGCGGGTGCGCCTTCGACCCATCTTCGAAGAGATCGCGCAGAGCCTCCACCCCGACGACGGCGTTGCCGTCGAGGTTCGGTGCCCACCTGAGCTCAGCGTGCTTGCCGCCCGCGACTTACTGGAGCAGGCGTTCTCGAACCTCGCCGCGAACGCCGCGAAACACACGCACTCGGGGCGAATCGAGTTCGCGGCCGCTCTCGCGGCGGAAGGCTGGGTCGCGGCCGAGGTACGAGACACCGGCGTCGGGATCCAGCGAGAAGAACACGACCGGGTCGTCGACCGCTTCTACCGCGGGGAGGGTCGAGGCGCAGACGGCTTCGGCCTCGGGCTCGCGATTGTCGACGAGGCCGTCAGCGCGCTCGGCGGCAAGATGGAGATGGAGTCGTCTCCGGGCGAGGGAACGACGGTTCGCGTTCTCCTCGGCGCGGCCGAATGAACGCGGCCCGGCCGCGGATCCTCGTGGTCGAAGACGAGCCCGCGATTCGCCGGGCCGTCGTCTATGCGCTCGAGCGCGAAGCCTTCGCGGTCGACGCTGCAGACGACGGCAGGGACGGCCTCTCCCGGGCGCGGGCAGAGCCGTACGATCTCGTGCTTCTCGACCTAGTGCTCCCCGGCATGCCGGGTATCGACGTCTGCCGGGAGCTTCGCGCGGCGAGCAGCGTTCCGATCCTGATCCTGACGGCGCGAGACACCGAAACCGACCGCGTGCTCGGCCTCGAGCTCGGGGCAGACGACTACGTGACGAAGCCGTTCTCGCTCGTCGAGCTGATCAGCCGCGTCCGGGCGATCCTTCGTCGGCGGGAACTCGACCGCGCCGAGCGCGAGCATGCGAGCCACGTCGTCGGCGACCTGCGCGTCGATCTCGCGCGGCACGAGGTCCGCGTCGAGGGGAAGCGCGTGCGAGTTACGCCCTCGGAATTCAAGCTACTGGCGCTGCTCGCCGAGCGACGCGAACACGTCGTCACACGTCGCGAGATCGTCCAACATCTCTGGGAAAGCTCGTATGCCGGAGGCGAGAACGTCTGCGAGGCCCACGTCTCGAACCTGCGTCGCAAGATCGAGCGGGACCGCGCGCGCCCGGAGCGGATCATCACGGTGCGGGGAGTCGGGTACAAGCTCGTGCCTGCCTCAAGAAACCTAAAGTAATTCCGAGGCGAAGCTCCAGGCCGCGTTCGCTCGCCGGCTGCGATCCTCCCGCTCAGGCGAGGAAGAGTGCGGGGAGCCAGGACTTGGTCGAGCGACGCCGCGAATGTCAGGACGCTTCCAATGCGGCGGAAGACGTGCTGTCCGCTTCCATTCGTTGGGCACCCTCTGACGGCGGATCACCGTGCCGAAGCGCCGCGCGGCCTTCCGGTCCGAGCACGGGCTCCCCGCCTTTCCTTCGCTCGTCGAGCGTGACCCGTTCCGTCGTCGTGTTCGGCCTCCTGAACGCGAGCCGTCGGCCGAGCGACGGGTGCCTTACGTCACGACCCGCGCCTTCACACCGTTCACGGCGTTCCAGACGTCGACGCGAAGCGCGAGCGTCACCGCCCACGAACCCACGGCGCGCTCGTCCTCGTCGTCTTCCTCCGCCACCTCGATCGTCGCGTATGCGACCTCCTCGGCGACGTACCCCATCTGGCGCAGAAAGCGCAGCAGGTCCGTAGTCCGGTCAGGTGCCGCAGAAACGTCGATTCGCATAGCCGCAGTGGCGACCCGCGCGAGCGCGCGCCGCCTCCTCTCATCATCGGGCAGCAGTCCGGCCACGTCTACCGCTCCATGAGATCGAGGCCGAGCACGCGAGGCCTTCGCCGCGGACGGAACGCGTAGCCGCGCTTGTCCTTCGGGTCGGCGCGCGGTAGCTTCGAGCGTCACTCGCCCACGGCGGCCGGGGAAGGAGAGGCGCTGGCGCAGGAAGTTCAGATAGCGGGCGCGGGCGCGACGGCGAAGATACGAGACCCGATCGCCGTCGCCGTCTTGAGCTTCGTCACGCTCGGGATCTACGTCGTCTTCTATTGGTACTTCATCAACCGCGAGCTCGCCGACTACGGGCGCGCCAGAGGAACGGCCGAGCTCGGGGACAACCCGGCGCTCTCGACCCTCGCGCTCTTCCCCGGCGCCCTCGTCGTCGTGCCCGCCGTCTGGACGACGGTCACGACGTTCAAGCGCGTCCAGGCGGCGCAGCGCCTTTCGGGCGAGTCGCCCATAAACGGCTGGCTCGGCCTCGTCCTCTATCTCGTTCTCGCGCCCGCCTTCTACGGGTACATCCAAAGCGGGCTCAACGGCGTTTGGCGATCGCAGGCGGCGAGGATGGAAGCCGAGCCCGCCAATCCGTAGCGCCGAGCGCGACGGAAACCGCGAAATGGCGCTCTGACGGTGACGCCGGGCGCACGCACGCTCGGCGTCCGACGCGAAGCCACATCGTCACCGGCGGCGGCGCCTCGCGTACACGGCAAGCTCGGTGATCGAGCTGATCGTGGCCTTGCCTCGGATGCGGACAACGTCGTCGTCGTGCTGTCGCCCGACGGGCGAAACCGAAGCTCCACATCGTCGCGCGCGCAGAGGAGGACGCGAGCGCGGCGAAGCTCGAGATCGCCGGCGTGAATCGAACGCTCTCGCGCCCGCGCGCAGATTGAGCGGCTCCAGGATCGAATCGACGAGTAGCTCGTCGGGCGCGAGTCGGCGGAGCACGTCACCCCTGCCGACCGAGTCTCTCGTCGCGGTACGCGCGGCGGGGAGAGTCCGACGGCGAAGTTGACCGGCCGCGCGGAAGCGGCGAGAGTCACGCCGTGAAGGCCCCCGTCGAGCGCGCCGTCTCGCGCGAGTACCTGCGCGAGGTCGTCGAGCGTCTCGCCGCGCTCGGCTCGCACCCGCTCGGTTTCCGCGTCGCAGGGACGCCCGAGGAGCGCGAGGCGACGCGCTTCGTCGCCGGTGAGATGCGCGACCTCGGTCTCGTCGACGTCGCCGAGGAGCCGGTTCCGGTCGACGCGTGGCGCCTGCGCGAGGCGTTCGTCGAGCTCGAGGGGGGAGGACGGTACGAAGCCGCCTCGATGGGCGGCGTCCCCGAGACCGGGCGTGCAGGTGTCCGCGGGGAGCTCATGATCGCCGGTACGGGCTCCCGGCGCGAGCTCGAGGGCGTCGACCTCTCCGGGAAGGTCGCTTTCGTCGACTGGAGGGACGAACGTCTCTGGCCCTACGACGTCGCCCTCGACCTCGGCCTGCGCGGCGCCGCGGCGATGATCCTCACGTCCCTCCCGGGCGGGCCGTACTACCAGGCAGACGCCGCGCTCGGGACGTTCGACGCGATGTGGCACGAGGGGGCGCCGCCGATGGTGACGATCCGGAAGGAGGACGCAGCCGAGCTTCTCGGCCGGGAGGGCGAACGGGTGCGCGTCGTCCTCGTCGCCCCGCTCGAGCGCGGCGCCGAGGCGGCGAACGTCGTCGGGACGCTTCCGGGGCGCGGGCGCGGCGGGCCCGTGATCGTTGGCGGCCACCACGACGGGTGGTTCACCGCCGCCTTCGACGATGCGACGGGGGTCGCGGTCACGCTCGCGCTCGCTCGTGCGTGCGTCGAGGCAGGCGTCCGGCCGCGCCGCCCGCTCGTGTTCGTTTCCCACACCGCCGAGGAGTACGGGATCGCCGAGTCGCGCTACGACTGGTGCTACGGGGCTTGGTACCAGGTCGTGGAAGCGCATCGCGAGTGGGGCGCCGGGGCGGCGTTCTACCTGAACGTCGAAGGTTCGGGCTACCCGGCACCACTGGGCGTCGACGCGCCGCCGGAGCTTCGCGTCTGGGCGCGACGCTTGTGCCGCGCGGCCGAGCGCGACGGCCTCCTCCCCCACGGGTGGCGGCTCGGGCGGCCGAGCACGTGGACGGAGGTTTGGACGTTCCTCGCGGCGGGCGTTCCGGGCGTCAACGTCTCCACCTTCTCGACGGAGTACGAGCGGACGCTCTACCACACCCAGTACGACACGATCGACCGCGTCGACCTCGACTACCTCGCCGGGCTCACGCGCCTCTACTCGCGCTTCCTCCTCGACGCCGCCGCCGATCCCGACGGGATCCTCGACTACGGCTCCCGCGCGCGCGAGGTTGCGCGTGCGGCTCCCGAGCTCGCCGACGCGGCCGACGGGCTTCGCGACGCGCGGGGGCGGCGTCGGTTCACCGCGCTCGGTCGCGGCCTCTACGGCCTCGACGCCGGCGATGCGCCGGCGTACCCGCACGAGCAGACGCGCGCCGACGTCGAGAACCTCGTCGCCGCACTCGCGG